>JAAZNT010000418.1 GCA_012798145.1 Thermoanaerobaculaceae bacterium
CTTTAGCGCATGAAAAAGGAATAATCCATCGGGATTTGAAACCCGAAAACATTAAAGTAACAAAAGATGGGGGAATAAAAGTTCTTGATTTTGGGCTGGCAAGACAAATAAATTTTGAAAGCACAAAAAAGAAAACTGATGTTGACAATATTGAAAAGCCGAAAAATCAAAAATTAAGCGATCAAGAAACATTCATTTTTGACAGTGGAAGCAGAGGCGCTGTATCAAAAGGTTTGACTACAGCAGGCGTTATTATGGGGACATTGGGCTATATGAGCCCTGAGCAGGCAAGGGGAGAGGAAGTAACCCCCTCAAGCGATATGTATTCCTTTGGGATAATTGTTGAAGAGCTTTTTTCCGGGAAGACATCTTACAATTTGGAAGAAAGCATTGAAACTCTGCTTGCAAAAAACCAAAAAGGCGAAAGAATAAAAGAAGAAATAGAAGATAAAGATATTTCTCAACTTATTGACGAGTTGACTCGTTTAGAGCCAAATGCAAGATTAACAGCGAGAGAAACGGTAAAAAGAATTGACGAAATTATAGAAAAGCCGGCAAGAATAAGAAAACGAAACATTATTGCCGCAACGATGGCTCTTCTTTTTATTTTGGCTGTTTTGGCGACAATTTTCGCAATAAAATCGGCAGTTGCGGAAAAGAAAGCCAAGAAGGAGGCGGAAACAGCAAAGCAAGTTTCAGATTTTCTTGTCAATCTTTTTGAAGTGTCAGACCCAAACGAGGCAAGAGGAGAGAAAATAACAGCAAAAGAAGTTTTGTACAGAGGTGTTCAGAAAATAGGAGAGGAACTTAAGGAGCAGCCCGATATTCAAAGCAGACTTATGTCAACTATGGGAGCGGTTTATACAAAATTGGGGCTTTATAAAGATGCCAAACAGTTGCAAAAAGATTCTTTGGAGATAAACAAAAAAATCTATGGAGAGAAAAGCCCGGAGGTTGCGGAAAATTACGCTGAACTTGCCCAAATATTTTTAAAGGAAGGAAACTTCAAAGAAGCAGAGGAATACATTTCCAAATCAATTCAAATATATGAAGAGAGAAAAGAAAAAGATTCAGAAATTATGGCTCAATATCTCAATAATCTCGGAGAAGCGCTTGCTGGACAATACAAATTGGATGAAGCGCTCAAATTGTACGAAAAATCGTTAAGTATGAGAGAAAAAAAATCTGGCGCAAATGATGTTACAACAGCCACAGTGATTAATAATATGGCGTTAATTTACAGCAAACAAAGCAATTACATTGAAGCGGAAAAATATTACCGTGCCGCTTACGAAATATGGAAAAAGAATTATGGCGAAAATCATCCCGATGTCGCATCTGCTTTAAATAACATTGCTCAAATTCTCAAAAAGCAAAATAAATTGGAAGAAGCAGAAGAATATTATTTAAAATCTCTTGAAATAAAAGAAAAAATATTTGAAAAAGACCATCCCTCAATAGGAAATGCAATGAATAATCTTGGGGCGCTTTATTATTCGCTCAAAGATTACGACAAGGCTTATGAATATTGGTCTAAAGCATCTGAAATCTTTCAGAAAGCATACGAAAAAGATAATCCAATTTTGGCGATTTCATACAATAATGTCGCTATGGCGCTCAAAGCCAAAAAAGATTATGATCAAGCGCTTGAATATTACAGCAAAGCCCTTGCAATATTTGAAAAGTCTTACGGAAAGGAATCGGTTGAAGTTGCAAAGATATCAAACAATATGGGGCATTTATATTTAGCAACAAAAAAATTTCAGGAAGCGGAGCAATCTTACAAAA
>JAAZNT010000419.1 GCA_012798145.1 Thermoanaerobaculaceae bacterium
AGAGCCAAAAACAAGTATTTTTTTTGCCCCTTCTTTTTTTAGTTTTTTTTCTATCGTCCTTAAGATTTGCTCTCTTTTTGAATTATTCATCTAAACTCCAATTTGCCGTTTAATTGTATTAAATAAAAATTTCCTTGTCAAATTTACTGATTGTCTTTAAAACAAAACGAACAGAAAAAGAAATCGCCGCGAGAAATGGAAGACAATTCAGAAACTTGGTGATGAAAACCGCCTTTTTGGAGAAACAAATTGTAATTGTATTTTTTGAGTTAAGAAAGTCTATTTTTATTTAAGGTGGCAGGTTTGTCCATATCCATTCTTCTTTATTGGCTTAACCTTTTGAATTTTCTCTTTTTGACTTCTTTTAAAATTCTTTGGGAGTTAGGAACGCTTTTGAATGCCCAAAGGTCAAGTAGAGAGTTTTTTTCTTCTTTTGTGAGGGAAAAGTTTTTTAAAAATCTTTTTTTCAAAAGAGAGTATGAGCAAATCGCCGCTGTCACCGAGACATTCAAACTTTTTACAAAACCGCTATGGGGAATTGTGAAAATTATATCGGCAGAATTTACCGCCTCTTCTGTCAAACCCGAATGCTCATTTCCCAAGAAAAGGGCGACGGGTTTCTTTTCTTTGTAGTCTTTCGGGTCGATTCCCGAAGAGGAGGGCAGCGTTGCTGCGATAATGTAACCTTCATTTCTTAAATGTTTGACAACTTTTTTCAGGCGCGGCTCTTTTAGAATAGTTATCCAGTTTTCCGAACCCAAAGATATTGCCCTGTTTATATCTTCAGGGTATTGCCCTGTTAAGTAAATATATTGAATTCCGAAAGCTTCGGCACTTCTTAATATTGCTGAAAGATTGTGGGGGTCGTGAAGATTTTCAAGAACCAAAACGACCCCTTTTGTCCTTTTTTCCGCTACTTCTTCAAGCCGTTTTTTTCTCTCTTCTTCCATAAACGGCGAGAGAAGAGAAAAAACGCTCCTTTTTTTCAATCTCACTCTGTTTCGACTGTTATTATAAAATATTTTGCCTTTTCAAGGCGCGATTTAACATAGTTGAAGGGAACAACAACTTTTTCTTCTTTTCCCGCTCTTGTTACAACGAATTTTGATGATGCGGTTCCGCAGCCAACAAGGTTGTCGTATTCATCAAAAAGAGCGATGGCTATTTTAACTTTAAGCGGAGTTTCGCCATAGTTTTTAAAATTAACAACCGCCTGCGAAATCCCTTTTATGTTAAGTTTTTTGGGACCTATATACGAAGGGAATTCAAACTTTAAATCTTGAACGACAACCGGCTTTGGCCCGTCGTCAATTTTTATCCATTGATCCATAGCCACATCAAATTTTTTGCAGTAAAATTCAGCGGAAATTAAGAACGAAAACGAAATGGCAAGAAAAACGAAGAGGAAAACTTTAAGAAATTTCATATCAACCTCCATTCTCATTTTGGGGATTTTCTTTTTCAAAATTGTGAAGTTTGCAGTCTGCAAGGTATCTTGGCTCGACTGTTTTAAGGGCGGAAAGGGCAGACCTTCTTGCTTTGGGGTATCTTTTTGATATTTCTTCAACCGCTTTCTTCATCTCCTTTCTTTCTCCCTGCTTGTCGCAGGAAATAATGCAAGCGCAGTCAATAATAGGATAACCCATTTTTTCAGAAAATTCTCTTATCATAGATTCGGGTATGTAGTAAAGGGGCCTTATAACTGTTATTTTTTTGTTTTCCGCGAGAAGTTTCGGCGGCATCCCCTTCAAACTTCCCTGAAAGAAAAAATTTAACAAAAGTGTTTCAATAGCATCGTCAAGGTGATGCCCTAAAGCAAGTTTACAGCATTTCAATTCAAGTGCGGCAGAATACAACGCCGCCCTTCTCAATCTGGCACAAAATGAGCAGGGGTAAGAATTGGGGCGCAGTTTCTCCATAACGATTTCAATAATCGTCGTTTTTTCAAGGTGAAAAGGAACCGAAATAGATTTTGCGAAAGATTCAATTTTTTCCCACTGGTAAAACTTGTTTCCATTGTGGGCGTTTAAAGCGACAATTTCAAATTTTTTAGGCGATTTCTTTCTAATTTCCTCAAGAAGGTATAAGAGAGTGTAAGAATCTTTCCCCCCCGAAACGCCCACTGCGATTCGGTCTCCCTCCTCAATCATATTAAAATCCTTGATCGCCTTTCCCATCCTTGAAAGAAGAATTTTTGTCAATCTTGTTTGCATAACTCTTGCCTTTCTTACTCCAGTAGTGTATCTTAATAATTTAAGGAGATTTTAGCAATATGCAGGAGGAAAGTTTAAAAGAAGGAATTATTGAAAAACCTGTTCTGCCGGTCCTTCCTTTAAGGAACACGATCCTTTACCCTTCAATGATAATCCCGCTCGCGGTGGGAAGGGAAAGATCTTTAAAAGCGCTTGAACAGGCGACAAGACAGGATGGTCTTATATTCATTGTTTCCCAAAAGGATGGCGAAATAGAAGACCCAACTCCATCCGATATTTACACTGTCGGCGTCGTGGGAAAACTTCTTCGTCTTATGAGGAATTCTCCGACAAACCTTGCGATAGTCGTGCAGGGACAGGGGAAAGCCAAAATCGTTGAAATTACAGCAACGGAGCCATACCTTGAAGCAAGAATAGAATTCATTTCAAACAGCGGAGCAAAGGGTATAGAAGTTGAGGCAGTGAAAAAGAACATCCTTATGCAGTATGAAAAATTTGCCTCAATTACAGGGACGATTCCCCCTGAACAAGTTGACCAAATCAAAAATTACTCCGACCCTGATAAAATCGTTGATACAATAGCGTTTAATTTTCCCATACCAATTTCAGAAAAGCAGTTGCTTCTTGAAGAAACAGACACTTTAAAGAGGATGAAACTCTTTCTCGGGATCCTTGCGAGGGAGCTTCAGGTTGTTGAAATAGGAAGCAAAATACAATCTGAAGTTATGGACAGCGTCCAGAAATCCCAAAAAGATTATTTCCTCAAAGAGCAAATTAAGGCGATTCAAAAAGAACTCGGAGAGGACACCCACGAAAAAGAACTTGAGGAATTGAAAGAAAAAATTCTCAAGGCGGGAATGCCCAAAGATGTTGAAGAGGTTGCAATGAAAGAGTTCAACAGACTTTCATTGATGCACCCGTCTGCCGCAGAATACTCTGTGACAAGAACCTACCTTGAGTGGCTAATTGAACTACCTTGGAATAAACAGACAAAAGACCGTCTTGACATAAAGAGAGCGGAAAAAATTCTTGATGAAGACCATTACGGTTTGAAAAAAGTGAAGGACAGAATACTTGAATATCTTGCTGTTCAACAACTAAAAAAAGATTTGAAGGGACCGATTCTATGTCTTGTTGGTCCTCCCGGAGTAGGGAAGACAAGTTTGGGGAAATCGATTGCCCGCTCTCTTGGAAGGAAGTTTGTCAGGATGAGTCTCGGCGGTATTAAAGACGAAGCCGAGATTAGAGGGCACAGAAGAACCTATGTGGCGGCTCTTCCCGGCAGGATAATTCAGGGAATAAGAAAAGCGAGAAGCAGAAACCCTGTTTTTATGCTTGATGAAATAGACAAAGTGGGTATGGATTTCCGCGGGGATCCGACATCGGCTCTTCTTGAAGTTCTCGACCCCGAACAGAATTTCTCTTTCTCAGACCATTACCTTGAAGTGCCTTTTGATTTAAGCCACACGATGTTTATCGCTACGGCTAATATGCTCGACACAATACCCCAGCCGCTTCTTGACAGAACAGAAGTGATAAGAATCCCCGGATATACAGAAGACGAGAAGGTTCATATAGCCATAAACCACTTGATACCAAGGGTTTTGAAAAACCACGGACTTAACAAAAAACAGATAGAATTTCAGGAAAAAGCGATTCGCCTTATCATAACGGAATACACAAGAGAGGCGGGAGTAAGAAACCTTGAAAGACAAATCTCCGCGATATGCAGAAAAGTCGCAAAAGAGAGAGTGGCTGGCAAAAAGGCAAAAGCAGTCATAACCGAAAAAAAGGTTAGAGAGTATCTCGGGATGCAGCAAGTTTTCCTTGAAACAAGAGAGAGAATTGACCGTCCGGGCGTTGCCACAGGGCTTGCGTGGACTCCATACGGAGGGGAAATTCTCTTTATTGAATGCACTTTAATGAAAGGAAAAGGAGGACTTCTTCTTACAGGACAACTTGGCGATGTAATGAAAGAGTCTGCTCAAGCGGCGCTTTCTTGGATAAAAAGCCACGCAAAAGAGCTCAAAATTGAAGAAAATATTTTCTCAGAAAAAGATATACACCTTCATGTCCCCGCGGGAGCGACGCCCAAAGACGGGCCCTCCGCGGGAATAGCGATCGCAACGGCACTTACATCACTTCTTACTGATAAACTTGTTAGAGATGATGTGGCGATGACGGGAGAAATCAGTTTAATCGGCAAGGTTCTTCCTGTAGGCGGGGTAAAAGAGAAGGTTTTGGCGGCGAAAAGAGCGCAAATCCCCAACATTATTCTTCCTGACAAAAACAAGGGAGACCTTGAAGACCTCACGGAGGATGTTAAAAAGGACCTTTCATTTCATTTCGTCAAAGAGATAAACGAAGTTCTTAAACTGGCGATAAAAAAATAGTCCCAAATTTGTCATTAAAATAAGACTTTCATTAGAGAAAATGGAAGATAATAAACCTGACAATCTGCAGGCAGTTTGCATACGGCAAGCTGAAACATAATCAAAAATCTTCTTGCAAAATTTCTTTTTCACCAATCAATCTCTAATCTTTTGTTAAAGTTTTCTTAATGGCAGATCGGGGTTTATGTCAAAAATGCATACGAAAAAGAAAAATGTGTCAATTTTGGCACGATTTTTGGTGAAAAAGGGGCTTTTTTGTTGGCATATAGTTTGCATAATATAAATTGCTTGCTCTTCAATCGGTGGAGAGCAAGGAACCCAAAAAGCCCCTCTATTAGCCCTCCCTCTTTTTGATGCCCGCCCAAAGGCGGGCATTTTTCTTTATGATAAAATGTTTACCTTAGGAGGAGTTTGTTATGAGAATTGCTATTGCTTCAGACCACGCGGGTTATGAATTGAAGAAGTTTATTAAAGATTATCTTCAAAAGAGCGGAAGAGCAGTTGAAGATTTTGGAACTGATTCAGAAGAATCGGTTGATTACCCAGATTTTGCCAAAAAAGTTTGCGAAGCAGTTCTTTCTAAAGGATTTGAAAGAGGGATTCTTGTTTGCGGAAGTGGCGTTGGAATGAGCATTTCAGCAAACAGGTTTAAAGGAATAAGGGCTGTTTTATGTCAAGATTTATATACAGCAGAGTATTCCCGCCTTCACAACAACTCAAATGTTTTGTGTCTTCCCGGACGGCTTATTGGAAAAGGGCTTGCCGAGAAAATTCTTGAAGTGTGGCTAAAAACAAAATTTGAAGGCGGAAGACATCTGAAAAGAATAGAGAAAATTGAAGAAATAGCAAAGGAGACAAAATGAAAATAACAGAAGCGCAAATTCTTGAATCATTGAAAAAAATAATTGACCCGGATCTTAACAAAGATATTGTTTCTCTCGGTTTTGTCAGAGATCTCAAAATAGAAGAAAAGAGCGTAAGTTTCAAAATAAATCTCACCACCCCCGCCTGCCCTTTAAAGGCAGAGTTTAAAAAAAAGGCAGAAGAAATAATAAAAAGCGCTTTTCCTGAAATTGAAAGTGTAAATGTTGAGATTACAGCGGATGTGAAAAAAGCTGAAAGGCCACAAGGCTTTCTTGAAGTTCTGCCTTCCGCAAAGAACATCGTTGCAGTGGGCTCCGGGAAGGGAGGAGTGGGGAAATCCACAGTGGCGGTTAATCTTGCGTCAGCTCTTTCTGTGCTCGGAGGCAGGGTTGGACTTCTTGACGCAGACATCTATGGTCCTTCAGTTTCAATGATGCTGAAAACATCCCAAAAGCCGATTGTTATGGGCGATAAGATTCTTCCATTAAAAAGCAACGGAATTTTTTACATCTCTATGGGTTTTCTTGTGGAAGAAGAGACGCCTATAATTTGGAGAGGTCCAATGGTCTCAAGGGCTATTGAGCAGTTGCTTTCGGAAGTTGACTGGCCGGAACTTGACTATTTGATAGTTGACCTTCCTCCCGGAACCGGCGACGCCCAACTTACTATTTGTCAAAGGGTGCCGGTCACCGGAGCGGTCATCGTATCAACTCCAAACGATGTTGCCCTCTCAACTGCAAAAAGAGGGCTTGTTATGTTTGAAAAGATGAATGTGCCAATATTGGGAATAATTGAAAATATGTCCTATTTCATCTGTCCTCACTGCGGAAAGGAGACAGAAATTTTTGCCAAAGGTATGGCTGAAAGTGAAGCAAAAAAAATAGGGGTTGCCTGCCTTGGTAAAATTCCAATTGAAAGCAAAATAGCGGAGAGTGGAGAAAAGGGAGTTCCCGTTGTGAATCTTTATCCCTCTTCAGAAACCTCAAAAGCGTTTTTGAAGGCGGCAGAATCGCTTGCTCAGGAGATAAGCAAACTCAACCTAAAAGGATAAAAATGGGGAAAGCAAAAGCGGAAGAAATTGCTGTAACCGATATAGAATATCCTATATTAAGCGAAAAATTTTTTGCTTCTGGCGATCTCTTAAAGAGGGTTGGGAATCTTTTAAGAAACGGAAAGGTGAACCAAACTCTTCTCTTATCAGGCCCTCCTTCTGTGGGAAAAACTACTCTTGCTTACATAATCTCCGCGGCTCTTGAGTGCGAAAAGCCAACGCCTTTTGCCTGCGGAAAATGTTTAAGTTGCAGAAAAATTGTGAAAGGAATCTTTCCCGACCTGCGCTACATAACGCTCAAAGAGTCTGAAACGGGCAAAATGAGAACTCAAATTGTGATTGAGCAGGTTAGGGAGGAGATTTTGAAAGCAGCGGAACTTCCGCCTTACGAAGGAAAAAAACTTATTTTCATCATAGAGCCGTCGGAAGCCCTCAATGCAAATTGTCAGAACGCCCTTTTAAAAATACTTGAAGAGCCCCCGCCTTATGTTCAATTTATCCTAATCGCGAAGGAAGTTTCGCGTCTTCTTCCGACAGTCAGGTCAAGGTGTCAGGAGATCACTTTAAAAGAGTTGTCTTTTGAAGAGACTTTGAAAGTGGCTGAAAAACTTGGGCTAAAAGAGGCAGAAAAAGCCGCTGAAGCGTCAAGGGGAAGAATCGGTCTTCTTATAAATGGAGAGTGGAAAGAATATTTGGCTCTTCAAGAGATTATTCAAAATTTGTTGATTTTTGGAAGCGAGATAAAGTATTTCATAGAAGTTTCATCAAAGATTGAGGAACTTCTTGATTTTCCAGAAAATCTTGTTCTTGATGAAACGCTTTACATTATCAAAGAGATTGTTAAGGAAAAAAATGGGGTGAAAAGCCAGATAAGGTTAAAAAAAGAATTTTTGGATTTGGTTTCAAAAAATCGGCTTTACAAGCAAACGAAAAAATGTATTGAAGCAACTGAAATGCTTAACAGAAATGTCAGTGTAAAACTTATTTACAATTACATTTATTTGGGAGAATAAAATGAAAAGGTTTTTAATTCTTGTGGCAGTAATTTTTTGGGGGGTATTTGCTTTTTCTCAAGAGATGAAGTTCGGAATAAGAATTACTCAAGACAACCTGCAGAGTGTCAAAGAACTTCTTGCAAAAAATCCATCTGAAAAGGGGAACTCTCTTTTTCTGACAATAGAGTTAAATGAAAATTGGGAAAAAGAAGATCTCTCTCTTCTAAGAGAAACCGCAAAAGAGGCTTCTTTAAACAATTACCTTGTAAATGTAATCGTTCCGCTACCTCAAGGGACGGGAGAGGAGCGTTTAATTTCGCTTGTCTCACTTTCTGAAAACTTAAAAGGAGTTGCGAATTCGTTTGAACTAAAAGCGAAAAAAGAAAATTTCAGCGAAGAAGAAATCGCAAACCCGGAAAAACTTGCTTTCTCCTTGAAAAGAATTTCAGTTTCGTTAAGGGGGGAGAGTCAGGCGAAAATTTATTTGGGTCCTGTTGACACAGATTATTTGAACCTCATTGAGCCACTTTACAAAGAAGACTTGATAGCATACATAGATGGTTATTTCACTTATGATGTTGATTCTTCGGGAGAGCCCGACTCGCAGGTGAGCGATTTTCTTCAGAAGAACCATCTTGGAGCCCCCTTGCGTCTCCACCTGAAAAAAGTGAGGACGGCTCTCGGAGCACAGTCAAATTCAATGTCGTCTCTTGCAAAAGTGGCAAAAGAGGTTGACATAGAGATTGAGAACATTGAAGAGGGGCTAAAAGGCCTATCTTACTTGAGAAGATCTCTTCCCAAAACGATGTCCGCAGGGTTTGATGTTTCGGGAGTTCAGGTGAAAGAAGGCGAGAAAACCCGATTTGACATCGCCCTTCTTCCATTTCTTGATTCGGAAGAAATGATTCAGGCTTTTTATTTAGCCCCGACTGTGGCAAAAAGCAACCCCGCCAGCGTAGTTCTCCATCTATCTACCGCAGACATAACAAACCCTGTCAGTTTTCCTATGCCGGAAGGGGAAGCAAGAAAATTAGGCTACACTGCGGATGAGAAAAAAGGAATTTGCGACATTCAAATCGCTTGGGACGGCAAACCGCAACTTGTTCTTTTTGAAAGACTAAAAACAGGAACAGTCGGAACCGACGAG
>JAAZNT010000420.1 GCA_012798145.1 Thermoanaerobaculaceae bacterium
AGGAAAGACCAAAAGTGAAAACGGTTCTGATGAAAGTCATTGAAGACCCTACCATTCGGTCTCTTGAACTTTTAAGAGGGACTCTTGATATAGTTGTCAATGATCTTCCTTACGATTCGATAAAAAGTTTTGAAAAAAAGGGTTTCATTGTTGTAAACACAAACGGGGCAAACTATTCTTATGTTGGATTTAACTGCAGGAAAAATCCACTTGACAAAAAAGATGTGAGAAGAGCAATTGCAATGGCCATTCAAAGGGAGGAGATTCTCAAAAATGTAATAAGGGGATTTGGGAGGGAGGCGAGCGGCTTGATCTCTCCCGAAAACTGGGCTTATTACAAAACGCAAAATCCTCCTTACAACCCGATTTTAAGCAGTGAAATCCTTGACAATCTTGGTTTAGTCAAAAACGATAAAGGAGAGCGTTTTTCACTCTCTTACAAAATTTCTATGAACAAAGTTTCGCGCTTTGTTGGCGAGGCAATATCTGAGAATTTAAGGCAAATAGGAATTAGAATTGATATTCAGACGCTTGAGTGGGGAACCTTTTATGATGACATTAAAAAAGGGAATTTTGATATGTTCTCGCTAAATTGGATCGGGATTAAAGATCCTGACGCTTTCAGATTAAGATTTCATTCCCAAATGGCTCCTCCGTTTGGATTTAACAGAGGGTGCTACCAAAACCCTTATCTTGACAAACTTTTAGATGCAGGTTGTGGAGAATTAAATTTAGAGAAAAGAAAAGAAATTTACAAAGATGTTCAGAAAATATTATCTGAAGATTGTCCCTACATAAATCTTTGGTGGCCCAACATAGTTGTTGTTGCAAACAACAGGATTAAGCCCTTTAAAGTTCCTTCCGATGGAAGCTACATTTTCATTAAAGACCTTGAAATAAAAGATCACTCCTGATCTTCTTTCTTTTCCTCATCACCTTCAGTTTGCTTTAACTGGTCCTCTTTTTCCTGAACTGCCTTTTTGAGCTTTTGCTCTATTTTAGGAAGGTTCTGAATTGTTTTCTCTGTGCTCTTTACAGCCAAAAATTCGTTGACAAGATGTATAAAGAAAACAATTAAAAGGAGAACAATTCCGATCGCCGCTATCGCTTTCACTATTTTCATTTAAAGCCTCCTTTCAGATAATTCTTTAGAATTCCTTCTCTAACCAGCGCAAAATCGTATTTTAAAGGGTCATCTTTGCAAATAGCTTTAAGTTTTTCTGTGACTTCCAGAGCAAATTGAAAGTCTCTTGTTTTTCTCTTAGTTAATCCAAGCGCTAAAGCAGTTTTTGCAATGTGAGTGTCAAGCGGAATAATCAAATCAGAAGGATTTAAAATCTTCCACAAGCCCAAATCAAGCCCGTCGTCTTTTCTTACTACCCACCTCAAAAAAAGTCTCCATCTTTTTGCTGGAGATTTTTTTGAAGGAATAGACAAAAGATGATCAAGACCAAATGTGTCAACTTTGACTGTTTTTCGAAAGTAAAGGGCAAAACTTAACAATTTTTCCTCAGGAGAGCCTTTGAATGAAGCGAAAAGATTCTCCAAATTTCCATAATCTTTTACAATTGTCGAGATTGCCTTAAAAAATCTGTCAACATCTTTTTCACTTTGAAACCTGTAACCGCCATCTTTCCAGTTCTTGTTTTCAAGAATGCCTTTATATGGAGAATCTCCTAAGAAGCGATGAATTCTATCAAGAAAATTTTCTATGCTCAAAACTCTTCCATAGGCGAAAAGAGCAGAAATAAGAGCACTTATTTCTCTATCTTCAAAAGTTTTGTATCTTCTTGGAAATTTCAGAGGGTCTGAAAAAAGGAGTTTCTTTGAATACTCCTTTCTCAACTTTTCAAGATGGATTTGGAGATTTTTCAAATCAGGTGAATTTCTTGACAAATAGGTTGATAAGATCAAGTCCAAATTGTTCCATATAGGCATTGAATGCTTTAATTTTTCTTCCGAGGAGGTTGTATCCAATGAGGGCGGGTATTGCAGCAAAAAGTCCCGCCGCAGTTGTTATTAGCGCTTCGGAAATTCCCGGGGCGACAGATGCAAGGGTTGCGCTTCCTGTTTCGCCTATTGCTCTGAATGCTCCCATAATTCCCCAAACTGTTCCGAAAAGACCTATAAAAGGGGTTGCTGAAGCGGTTGTAGCCAAAAAGGCAAGCCCGGATTCAAGGTGCATAGTTTGACCTCTCATCACCCTTTGCAGAGTTCTTTCAAGGTTTTCGGTGTTTTTGATTGTTGGATTAGGGTTTGATTGGGGATTTTCCGAAACCTGTTCGTGAAATTCACGGTAAGTTTCAAGAAACATTTCCTTGAAGGGATTTTCAGGGAAATTTCTGGAAAAATTTACTATCTCTGCTATATTTTTAGCGCTCTTTAATTTTTCATAAAAATGGGTTGCTCTTTTGAGATACCGTTTGTAATTTAAAAATCTGTCTAAAATGACGCTCCAAGAAAGAAGAGAAAAAATAAGCAAAACAACAAGGACGCCTTTGGCAACATAACCTGAATGTTTTATAAGGTCTGAAACATTCATAGCAAGAAGGAATGAATTCATCTCTGCCTCCAAAAAAAGATTATAGGAATTTATTTCCAAAAGGTCAAATTTTGTTTTGAAGCAGAAAAAATCATCAGGGTCATTTAATAGAAGTTTTTCCCTCCTTGACATAAAAACAATAAACACATATACTTTAAGATGTAAAGGATTTTTAGGGAGGTTGTTAATTTTAAATGGCTGACAGAATTGGCGAACTGCTTCTCAAAAGCGGATTGATTAACGAACAGCAACTTCAAGAGGCTCTTAAACTCCAGAAAACAAATGGAGGGAAATTGGGGTTTAACCTTGTAAAACTTGGCTATGTTAAAGAAGAAGATATAACTTCGCTTTTGTCAGAGCAGTATGGAGTTCCAGCGATTCATCTTGAGCATTTTGACATTGAAGATGAAGTTTTAAAATTGATTCCTCCAGATATTGCTCAAAAATTTCTACTCATTCCTATTGAAAGAACAGGAGCGACTCTCACTGTAGCGATGGCTGACCCTTCAAATATTTTTGCAATTGACCAAATTCGCTTTTTGACATCTTACACAATTGAGCCCGTTGTGGCTTCAGAAGCTTCTATAAGAAGCGCGATAGACAAATACTACGGCGGTTCAAAAGACATGCAGTTAAAAGATGTTATGGAAGAGATAGAAAAGGTCAACGAAGAGGCGGAACTTGAGATAGATTTAGATGAAGAAGATATGTCTGAGCAGGCGCTTGCCGCCGCCGGTAAAGACGCTCCTGTCATCCGTCTTGTCAACGCAGTTTTTGCTGATGCCATAAGAAAAGGGGCGAGCGATATCCACATAGAACCGTATGAAAAAGATTTCAGAATAAGGTTTAGAATTGACGGGCTTCTATATGAACAGTTGAGACCCCCGATGAAAATGAAAGATGGAATTACTTCCCGTATCAAAATTATGGCAAAACTTGACATCGCAGAAAAAAGAATTCCTCAAGATGGCAGAATCAAGACTGTAATGAAAATAGACGGGAAAGTAAAAGAAATTGACTACAGAGTTTCCACCGTCCCGACGCTTTGGGGTGAGAAAGTTGTTTTGAGGCTTCTTGACAAAGAGGGTTTAAAACTTGATTTAACTAAACTTGGTTTTGAGCCAGAAAGCCTTGAAAAATTTCAGAAGGCGATTGCAAAGCCAACAGGTATGATCCTGATTACCGGTCCTACAGGAAGCGGAAAGACAAATACTCTTTATTCTGCCATAGGACAACTTAACCAGCCAGACAAACACATTTTGACTGCCGAAGATCCGGTTGAATTTTCTATCACTGGGTGCAATCAGGTTCAGATGAAGGAAGACATAGGGTTGACATTCGCTGCTGCTTTAAGGTCTTTTTTGCGTCAAGACCCTAACATAATCCTTGTTGGAGAAATCAGAGATTTTGAGACAGCGGAAATAGCGGTAAAGGCGGCGCTTACCGGACACCTTGTTATGTCAACTCTTCACACAAACGACGCTCCGTCGTCTATAAGCAGACTTGTCAATATGGGAATAGAGCCTTTTCTTGTGGGAACCGCTGTCCAGTTGATTCAGGCGCAGAGACTTGTGAGAAGAGTCTGCAAAGACTGCAAAGAAGAAGTTTCTTACCCTAAAAAAGCGCTTCTTGATATGGGATTTACTGAAGAAGAAGCAGAGACTGTAAAAATCTATAAGGGAAAGGGCTGTCCGACTTGCAACGGTTCTGGATGCAAGGGAAGAATCGCTTTAATGGAAGTGCTTGAAATGACAGAGACTATGAGAGAGATGGTTTTGATGGGGGCAAATGCCCTTGACCTTAAGAAACAGGCTATATCTGAGGGAATGATAACTCTCAGAAGGTCGGGTTTGATAAAAGTTATGAATGGTATTGTTCCTATTGAAGAAGTCCTAAGAGAAACCGTTTTGTAAAAATATCTTTCCTGAAAAAGCGGTTTTTGACAATTCACATCTTGACATAGCGTCAATAAACTCTTATACTTAAATTGTTTGGAAATGTAAGGGAGGTTTGTAGCCAAAGATGGCGGAAAAAATTGGAGACATGCTTCTGAAAAGCGGGCTAATCACAGAGCAGCAGCTTCAAGAGGCTTTGCAACTCCAAAAAACAAATGGTGGAAAAATTGGCTTTAATCTTGTAAAGCTTGGTTATGTTAAAGAAGAAGATATAACATCCCTTCTTTCTGAGCAATATGGCGTTCCGGCGATTCACCTTGAGCATTTCGACATAGACGAATCCGTTTTAAAGCACATTCCTGCAGATATGGCGCAGAAATTTCTAATCATACCGATAGAACGAACAGGAGCGACTCTCACTGTTGCGATGGCAGATCCGTCAAATGTGTTCGCCATTGACCAAGTTAGATTTTTAACGGGATACACTATTGAGCCGGTTGTTGCTTCTGAGGCGTCAATAAGAAAAGCAATTGAAAAATGTTATGGCGGTTCAAGCGAAATGCAGTTAAAAGAAGTTATGGATGAACTTGAAAAAGTTGCCACCTACGAAGAAGCGGAAGTAGAAGTCAAAGAAGAAGAACAGGAGATGAACGAAGAAGCGCTCAAAGCCGCAAGTGAAGACGCTCCGGTTGTTCGTCTTGTGAATGCCATAATAATAGACTCAATAAGAAAAGGGGCAAGCGATATACATATTGAACCTTATGAAAAAGAATACAGGATAAGATTTAGAATAGACGGTGTCTTGTTTGAACAACTGCGCCCGCCGATAAAAATGAAAGATGCAATCGCTTCCCGTATAAAAATTTTGGCAAAGATGGATATTTCCGAAAAAAGATTGCCTCAAGACGGCAGAATCAAAACAAAAATGAAAATAGATGGGAAGACTAAAGAAATTGACTATAGGGTGTCAACGGTTCCAACGCTATATGGCGAAAAAATTGCAATGCGCCTTCTTGACAAAGAGGGGCTCAAACTTGATATGACCAAACTCGGCTTTGAACCAGAAAGTCTCGAAAGATTTGAAAGAGCGATTCTAAAGCCCTACGGTATGATCCTTGTAACGGGACCTACAAGTTCGGGGAAGACCAACACTCTTTATTCAGCCATAGGCAGATTGAATACGATAGACACCAATATTATGACAGCGGAAGACCCTGTTGAATTTTCCATCCACGGTTGTAATCAGGTTCACATGAGGGAAGCGGTAGGGCTTAATTTCGCAGCTGCTTTGAGAGCATTCCTTCGTCAAGACCCAAATATCATTTTAGTTGGAGAAATCAGAGATTTTGAAACAGCAGAAATAGCAATCAAGGCAGCTCTTACAGGCCACTTAGTCCTTTCAACTCTGCATACTGGAGACGCTCCTTCAACCGTCAGCAGATTGGTTAATATGGGGCTTGAGCCGTTCCTTGTCGCAACATCTGTTCATCTGATACAAGCGCAGAGACTGGTAAGAAAAATTTGCACAGAATGCAAAGAAGAAATCCAATATCCAAAGAAAGCGCTTATTGATATTGGCTTTACAGAAGAAGAAGCGGAAACAGTAAAAGTCTTTAAGGGAAAAGGTTGCCCAAACTGCAACGGAACAGGATGCAGGGGAAGAATAGGGCTTATGGAGGTTATGGAACTTTCAGACAATTTAAGAGAGATGATTCTTATGGGCGCAAACGCTTTGGAGTTAAGGCGAACAGCCATTCA
>JAAZNT010000421.1 GCA_012798145.1 Thermoanaerobaculaceae bacterium
TGGATCCTATGCAGGCGCTAAATAGAGGATACTACATTGCTGTCATACTCGCGATGATAGCCTTTGGGGGCGCCGCAAGATGGCTTTTATATACAGAATCTGCCCCAAACGCTTGGCTTAACTTCTTCATTTGCGGAATAATCGGCGTTTTGACTTCAGTCGCTTTTGTCTATATTACCCAATACTACACTGAATACAAATATCGTCCTGTAAAATCAATAGCAGACTCATCAACCACAGGACCAGCAACCAACATAATCACTGGCGTTTCAGTGGGATTTGAATGCACTTGGATGCCAGCGGTAGTTATGGGAATTGCATTGCTTCTTTCTTATTATCTTGGAGAATTGAGCGGCATTCCCAATGCCGGGCTTTTCGGAACCGCTGTGGCAACTATGGGAATGCTTGCAACTGCAGCGTTTATTCTTGCTATGGACACATTCGGGCCAATTACCGACAACGCTGGCGGAATAGTTGAAATGTCCAAACAACCAGAAGAAATAAGAGTTAAGACAGACCGCCTTGATGCGGTGGGCAACACAACAAAAGCATTGACAAAAGGATATGCGATAGGGTCTGCTGGACTTGCCGCTTTCCTCCTTTTCCAAGCTTATATGGATGAAATAAAGAATTACGCAGGAAAAGCGGAAGATTACAATTTTGCTGTAAACCTTGCAAAACCGGTTGTTTTCGTAGGCGGACTAATTGGGGCGATGCTTGTTTTCCTTTTCTCAGCACTTGCTATCAGGGCTGTCGGAAAAGCAGCGCAGGCGATCATTGAAGAAGTTAGAAGACAATATTCAAAACTTCCAAGAGAAAATGATATTATTCAATTTCCTGAAGATTTCAAGCCCGATTATGGCGCTTGCGTTGACATAGTTACAAAATCGGCCCTAAAGAAAATGGTGCTTCCGGGTCTTCTTCCGGTGTTGACTCCCCTTGCAGTAGGAATTCTCTTCAGGATTTTTATTGTTGAAAATGACAAACTTATCTCGGCGGAATCGGTTGCCGCTCTTCTAATGGTGGGAACAATAGTCGGAATTTTGGTGGCGCTCTTTCTTAATAACGCCGGCGGAGCTTGGGACAACGCAAAAAAATATATTGAAACTGGCGCTCTTGGAGGCAAGTACCTTATTGGCGCAGACGGCAAAAAAACAAAGAATCCGACTCACGCTGCGGCGGTTGTCGGCGACACTGTTGGGGATCCTTTTAAGGATACCGCGGGACCTTCCCTACATGTCCTTGTAAAACTCCTTTCAACCATAACTCTTGTTCTGGCTCCACTATTCTTGTAATAAAAAGGGGGACAATGTCCCCCTTTTTTTAATTTATGAAGCGCGCTCCCCTCGCAGTAATTTCACTGGTTTTCTTGCTAATCCCCTTCTATCTGAACAGATTTGATTTTTACTTTTACAAGACTGAGTATGACTTCCCCAAACCACAGTTGGCTCTTTTCCCCCTCTCTCCTTCGCTTTACGCCCCTTCTGCCCTTGTAGCAGAAATCTCTTCAGGAAAAATAATTCTTGCAAAAAACGAGAAAGAAGTCCGCCCTATCGCTTCAATTACAAAAATAGTTACTGCGCTTACAGTTCTAAATTCTAAATTAGACCTCTCAGAAGAGCTTGAAATAACTGAAGAAGATATAGACACCCTTAAGGGCTCAACTTCACACATACCTACAGGCACCAAATTTACACGACTCGAACTATTGAATCTTGCCCTTATGTCTTCAGAAAACCGCGCCGCTTTATGCCTTGCAAGAAATTATCACGGTGGAACATACTTTTTTGTAAGAGATATGAACAGAATTTGTCAAACCCTTGGGTCAATAGATAGTTATTTTGTTGATCCAACTGGGCTTAGTCCGATGAATGTTTCTAACTGCTTAGACCTTTTTAATTTGGCAAGAGCCGCATACTGCAAGGAAATAATAAGGGATTTTTCAACAAGAGACAACATTCTTTTTGAAGGAAAAAACAAAAAATTCAAAAGATATTTCGGAAACACAGACAGCTTTGCGGTTGACCCAAACTATTCTGTCAAATTAAGCAAGACGGGATATATTTTAGAATCAGGAAGATGCATCGTTCTGGCGTTGGAAGCAAATGGAAAAGATTATCTAATAATTCTTTTAGGCGAAAAATCGGTGGCTCAAAGGAACGAAGACATCAGAATAATTTTCAAATGGCTTTCTGATGTTGTAAATAACAATTGAGATTTTTCTTTAAATTTATTGATTTATCCCAAATTTGTCAACAGAATAGATTTTTCTAACAATTTTCATTAAAGAAAATGGAAGATAATAAATCAAACAATCGGCAGGCAGTTTGCCTTCGGCAACCTGCCTAAAAATCATCAATCTCTTTTAACCCAAATTTGTCATTAGGCTCAAATTTTCTAATGACTGCCATTAGGAAAAATATGGGGAAAAATATTGTAAAATAAGAGTTTGGCGGAGAATGATTTTTGTTTAGGAAATGATTAAGATATGTAAGAAAAAGGTGAAAA
>JAAZNT010000422.1 GCA_012798145.1 Thermoanaerobaculaceae bacterium
TTTATACAACTTGAAATCGGTGGAGATGACTTAAAAAAGCAAGGATTCAAACCGGGAAAACATTTTGCGATTGCTCTTGCAGAAACCAAAGAGGCTAAAGTTGACGGCTTGCTCAAAAGCAGAGATGAAGAGCTTGATTACGCTGTTTCGGTTATCAAGAGAATTTTAGATAAAAAAGAAAATGAAAGAAATTAAAAGAATTCTTTTCGCTTTATTATTCTTTGTGCTTTTATTTTGTTCGGCAAATCCACCGAGATTGATTCCCAAAGTGGTCTTACTTTTAAGTTTTGACGGTATAAGATGGGATTCAATAAAGGATGTTAAAGGTTTTTCTTTAGTTGAAAAAGAAGGATTTAAAGTTGAAAAAATGCGTTCAGTATTTCCGTCTTTGACTTTTCCTGCCCATGCTTCAATAGCGACGGGAACATTTCCAAAAAATCATGGGGTCGTCTCGTCGGTTTTTCTTGAAAAAAACAGCAAGAGAAGGTTCAGCGATGAAAAAGAGGCAGAATGGCTTTTAACTCCCCCTTTGTGGGTTTTAATAGAAAAAAAAGGGCTAAAAAGCGCTGTATGCGCATGGCCTTTGTCCAGCGGCTCTTGGAAGGGAATTTATCCGACATACTATAAACCTTACAGCGATGAATTAACAGACAGAGAAATTGAAGAATGGGTTATAACCTGCTTAAAAATGAGAGATAAGCCAAATTTGATAATGGCTTGGTTTCACGGCGCAGATTATGCAGGTCATAAATACGGGCCTAAAAGTCCTGAATATATGGAAGCGGTTGAAAGGTCTGGAAAAATTATTGAGAGAATTTTAAAGGCAATTAAAATTGAAAAAATGGAAAATAGAACGGCTCTCCTTATCGCAAGCGACCACGGGATGTCGGAAGTAAAAAAAGAAATTGATTTGGCTTCAAGGATACCCAAAAAATCTTTTTTTCCATACATAGCTATTTCAGGACCTGTTGCGAATATCTATGTCGAAAATCCAAGACAATACAATATCGTAAAAGAATCTTTAAAACCGCTTAAGAATGCTTGTCTTGTATTTGAAAAGCAAGAAGTGCCTCAAGAATTTACGACCGGTGATACTTCAAGAAGCGGGGATTTTCTGGCAATATGCAATCCGGGGGATGTCTTTCTGCCTTTCAGGAGCCCAAAGAAAGAAGTTTTGAAAGGCATGCACGGATACTCTCCTTCAAACCTAAATATGTGTGGAATCTTTCTTGCTTGCGGTGATGGGGTTCCCAAAAGCAAAAAGGAAGAAGCATGTATAGTTGATATCTGTCCGACCGTTTTAAAAATGTTAGGTATCAGTGAAAATGAGAATATTGATGGAAAGGCGTTGTTTTAATTAATATGGAAAGAAAGCCCGATTTTCTGAAAATCAATAAAATACCTGTGGGTGAAAAGGCAAGCAAAATTATTAAAATCATTAAGGAAGACAATCTGCACACTGTATGCACGGAAGCCTCCTGCCCCAATAAAGGAAAATGCTTTGCCGAAGGAACAGCGACATTCTTGATCCTTGGACCAAATTGCTCAAGAAACTGCAAATTCTGCAATATAAAGAATGGGGCTCTTTCAAGGGAGGATTTTGATGAAGGAGAAAGAGTCGCTGAAGCCGCTTATAAGATGGGGCTTTCGTATGTTGTTGTAACATCTGTTACAAGAGATGACCTTGAAGACCAAGGAGCGTCGGCTTTTGCAAGAACAATCAGAGCGGTAAGGAGAAAACTTCCAAACGCAAAAATTGAAGTTTTAACGCCAGATTTTGGGGGAAGAGAAGAACTGCTAAAAATTGTTCTTGAAGAAAAGCCGTATGTCTTTAACCATAATGTTGAAACAGTTAAAAGATTGACTCCTTTAATTAGATCTGGCGCGGTTTATGAAAGGTCTCTTTTTTTGTTGAATTCGGCGAAGAAGATAAATCCAAACCAAATAACAAAGAGTGGCTTGATAGTTGGGCTGGGCGAGAGTTGGGAAGAAATTTTAGAAACATTGAGAGATTTGGCTAAAAACAAAGTTGACAGGTTGACAATAGGGCAGTATCTTCAACCGTCAAAAGAGCATTTTCCTGTACAGAAGTTTTATACTCCCGAAGAGTTTGACAAATTGAAAGAAGAAGCAATAAAAATCGGAATAAAGTGGATTAAATCGGGACCTTTTGTGAGAAGTTCCTATATGGCGCAAACGGAAATTTAGTTTGGGTAAAAAATTGGAAACAGAGACTCTTGATAGAATTCTTAGGATTTTGGAAAAATGGAAATCAAATGTGAAAAATCCAATTGTTGAAAATGTTAAAAAGGAATTCAATGATCCTTTTTTAATTTTAATAGCCACAATCTTATCTTTAAGAACAAGAGATTCTGTTACTGAAAAAGTTTTTGAAAAACTTCATAAAAGAGTTAGAACGCTTGATGATCTTGAATCAATAAAAACTGAAGAACTTGAAAAAATCATAAATTCGGTCGGTTTTTACAAAAACAAAGTTAAAACTTTGAAAGAGATTGCAAAAAACCTAAAAGAAAAGCACAATGGCAAAGTTCCCGACACACTCGATGAACTTCTATCAATAAAAGGAGTGGGAAGAAAAACTGCCAATCTTGTACTAATCGAGGGCTTTGACAAATATGGAATATGTGTTGATACTCATGTCCATAGAATATTGAACTGGTGGGGTTATGTTTCGGCAAAAACACCTGATGAGACTGAAATGGAATTAAGGAAAAAATTGCCGAAAAGATGGTGGAAAAAAATCAACAACATTCTTGTTACTTTTGGGCAAAACATCTGCAAACCAGTGTCTCCCAAATGCAAAAATTGTCCTGTTTTAAAGCTATGCACATATAGCGGAAAAAGGATATAGATGGTTAAGAGGCTTTTTATGGATTTCATTCTTGTAATTATCGGATTGTTTGTGGTGTATATAGTCCTATGCTTTTACCTTTATTTTAATCAGGATAAGTATATTTTTTTTCCTGAAAGGATTATTACTGCAACTCCGCGCACATTCGGTATGAAATATGAAGAAATTTTTCTTGAAGTTAACAAAGGGGATAAAATAAATGTTTGGTTTATCCCCAAAGAGAACGGTCAACTTATAATACACTGCAACGGAAATGGGGGAAATTTATCAGACAGGGTAGAGAAATTCTCGCTCTTGAATTCTTTAGGATTTGCTGTTATAGGGTTTGATTACAGGGGATATGGAAGAAGCGACGGAACGCCATCAGAGAAAGCGTTTTATGAAGATTTAAGAAGGGTTGTGCTTTTTGCTCAGGAAAAAGGTTATAAAAAAAATGGTATTATTCTTTACGGAGAATCAATAGGAGGTGCAGTTGCACTTCAGGTCGGCACAGAAGATAATTTCTCAGCGCTGGTTCTTGAATCAACATTTACTTCAATTTCGGAAATGGCAAGAGTGTATTACAAACTCTTTCCGACAACAATTTTATTAAAAAGCAAATTTGATAATATTTCCAAAATAAAGAGAATCAATTTTCCTATAGCAATTATGCATTCCGAAGAAGATGAAATAGTTCCATTCTTTATGGGATTTAAGTTATTTGAAAACGCAAATGAGCCAAAGATCTTTTTAGAATTAAGAAAAGGGCATAATGATGGAGGAATCATAGTTTCACCCGAAGCCGCCAAAGAGTTACAAACTTTTTTAAAGAAATATAAAAGAATTGAAGATTAGTGAAATATGTGTAAGAATAAAAAATGATTTAGAAAGGAATCAAATGTATATTGACTTGCATAATCATTATCTTCCAGCAGTTGACGACGGGGTTCTGAAGATTGAAGAAACTCTCTTGGGACTGAAACTTGCCATCAAAGAAAAAGTCAGCACTATATGCTTTACTCCTCATATTTGGAGTGGAAGATACAATAATTCGCCGGAAAAACTAAAAGAGGTTTTTGAAAAGGTCAAAGAGGAAGCAAAAGATATTAAAATAAAACTCTTCCTTGGGTCTGAAGTTTATTATTCTTCAACAATTGCAGAAGATTTTTCAAAAGGGCTCTATCTTCCTTTAGGAGAAAAAAAGAAATTTCTTCTTGTGGAATTTGCCTCTGCAGTGATGCCTCAAGGCGTAAGCGACGGGCTTTACAAATTAATGCTTGAAGGTTGCGAGCCGATCATAGCTCATCCTGAAAGGTATTCTTATGTTCAGAAAGATTACGAGTGTCTTTTTGATTTTGCCAAAGCCCAAATCCCTATGCAAGTTACTACGCAGGCGATAATGGGGATGCTTGGAAGAAGAGCGCATAGAACTGCGGTGAAACTTTTGGATGAAGGGCTTGTTTCATTTATAGCTTCTGACGCTCATAGTCCAGAGGAAAGGCCTCTGCTTTTCAGAGAAGCGGTGAGATTTCTGAACAGAAGGTATGGCTACCAAACGGCAAAGCGCCTTGCAATAGACAATCCAAAAAGAATACTTGAAGGCAAATCTCTTCTCCCGGTTGCCGGAAGGAAAGGAAAATATTCTCCATTTCAATGAATTTAAAAGAAAAAATTGTAGATTATTTTGAAAATCAGGGAAGCAAATTTAAAAGCGAGAAATCTATTTTAAACCAACTTGAAATAGAGAAAGGAGAGATCCAACAATTTGAAAGTGAGATCAAGGAACTTTTAACAATTGGGTATCTTCTTCGAAAAAGAAACAACTTGGCAAAAAACCCAAAATCTTTCATTTTAAGAGGAAAATTTAACTCAATAAAAGGAGGCGGGGGCTTTTTTATTCCAGAAAACAAAGAATTTGACGATGTTTTTGTAAAGAGAGAAAATTCTTTGAATGCTTTTGACGGTGATTTGGTTTTATGCAGAATTGTGAAGAGAAGGGATGAATATTCTGCAAAGATTGTTTTCATCATTAAAAGAAGCGAGAAGAATATTGTGGGAATTGTTTCTCAGGGTTATTTTCTTCCCTTTGACGGCGGGAAGCCTATTGTTGTTTCATCTGATCTCAACAAAAATATTGCTGTGGTATCTATCGATGAAGATGGCTTTCTGAAAGAAAAGATTGAAGTGATCGGAGACCCTTTTAATCCCGAAACCTGCATAAAAGCGATAGAAGAAAAATATTCTTTAAAAAAAGAATTTAAAGAAATAATAATCAAAGAAGCAAAATCTTTTGGAAACTGTTTTGATGAAAAATGGGCAGAAGGGAGAAAGGATCTAAGAAAAATCTCTACTATAACAATAGATCCTGAAGACGCAAAAGATTTTGACGATGCAATTTCAGTTGAGAAAAAAAAGAATGGGATATTTAAAATTTTTGTTCATATTGCCGATGTTTCTTTTTTTGTAAAAGAGGGCTCGAAACTTGATGAAGAAGCAAGGGAGAGAGGCAATTCTGTCTATCTTCCGGGAAGAGTATATCCAATGTTGCCGGAAAATTTATCAAACAACCTCTGTTCATTGAACGAAAATGAAGAAAAACTTTGCGTTACTGCTGAAATAGATCTTGACGGCAAGGGAAACATATTAAACTCAACTTTTTATGAAAGCGTTGTTAGATCAAAAAAAAGACTAAATTATGAAGAAGCGGAAGAGATAATCAACGGAAGAACTGATTTTGATGATGAAGTTTTGAGGATTGTCAAAGAAGCGTCCGAAATCGCCTCTGTATTAAACAGAAGAAGGTATGAAAACGGCGCTCTTGATTTTGACCTTCCAGAACCTCATCTAAACTTGAAGAGCGACAATATAATTGAAAGCATTTTCCCTGAGGTGCGCTTATTAAGCCACAAACTTATAGAAGAATTTATGCTTGTTGCAAATAAAGCGGTGGCGGAATTTTTAGATAAGAGCAAAATCCCTTTTCTTTACAGAATCCACGAAGAGCCGAACAAACAAAAACTTCAAGAGATTTATCCTCTCCTTTCTGTTCTGGGCGAAAACTTGGGAAAAAAATTCAAAGATATCTCTTCAAAAGATTTACAGAGGATAATTGAAAAAGCGAAAGGCAAGACTTATGAAAGATTGGTCAATTACAGAATTTTAAGGACAATGATGAAAGCTAAATACAGTTCCAAGCCCAATTCTCACTATGGCCTTGCCCTTAAAAGGTATTGTCATTTTACAAGCCCCATAAGAAGATATCCCGACCTTGTTGTCCACAGGGCGCTTAAAAAAGCCCTATTTAGAAAATATTATAATTTGAAGGGGCTTGAGACCCTTGCTGAGCATTTGAGCGAAACTGAGCAAAGGGCGGATGATGCTGAAAGAGAGGCTGTGAACTGGTTGGTCTTGATCTATTTAAACAACAAAATAGGAGATTATTTTGACGCTCTTGTGACTGGGTTTTCAAATTTTGGAATCAAGATAGAGCTTCTTTCTGAATTGATAGAAGGAATTTGTCCCTTTAGTTTTATAGAAGATGACCGTTATATTGTTGATAAAAGCGGTTTGTTAGCAAAAGGAAAATACACTTCAAGAAGCATTAAAATAGGACAGATTCTGAAAGTTCAGCTTGTAAAGACAGACTTATTCTCTAAAGAAGCGCAATTTAAAATAGTTTGATATTTTCTTAAGTTTTGATAAAATAGAATTTGAGCCGAAGTGGCGGAACTGGCAGACGCAGCGGACTCAAAATCCGCCGGGCCTTGCGCCCTTGGGGGTTCGATTCCCCCCTTCGGCACCAATTATGAACAATTCAAATAAAAAAAGGGGGCTTTTGCCCCCTTTTTTTTTTAAAGTTTCTTTGTATTTCTTACTTTGTCTTATCAATGATGAATGACTTTCTTACGGTCTCGCCGTAATATTTGCCAACAACTCGCCAATAGAATGTTACTTGAGTGTCGGGCTGTTCAGATGCGAACTTAAGGATTTTTTTCCATTTCTTTTCTGATGGCTGCCAAGACAACATCTTTTTGTAAGGATGTTCTTTTGTGCCACTGCTTGTGATTATGTAGTAAAAAGATGGGTCAGGGCCTATATTAACTTGGAATTTTGTGTCATCGGTGTAGGGAATCCAGGAAAAGAGAGGAGGAGCAGAGTAAAGTCCGTAAACTGGAACGGGAGTTTGAACTATTACATCCACATCTTCCACTGTGCTGTTTCCTGCGTAATCAAATGCGACAACTGAAACTGTGTATGTTCCGTTGGCAAATGAAGATGCGTCAGTATTCCATCCAATGAAATCTCTTGTTGATTTGTAAATCAAATTGTCATTTATGTAAAGTTCCATTGACTTGATTCCAAAATCGTCAGTGGCTGAAGCTTCTACCTGCAATATTGATGTTATATTTTCGTTTGGATATGGTCTTGCCAACTGAAGCAAAGGCGGATCGTCTCTTCTCTGGAGGTGTGCTGGGTTTCCAAGCCATTGGGAATAATTGCCGGCTGGAGGAGCCCAGTGGGTTATTGCTTGAATTGATCTCTTGCCTTGCCCTGTGGCAACAATAACAAGCCCTTTGTTCTTTCTGGCAGTTAAAATAACATTTGTTCCAGCGTATCCTTCAACAGTTGGATGCCACCCGTATTCATGGCCGCAACTTGTCTCAAAATAAACAAGTTCGCCAGATGAATCACAGAACATTCCATAACCCCAAGAGTCAATTGCTGGAATGCCAACAATCTTGGGAGACCAGGTGTTCTTGTAAGCGTCGCAAGTTTTGGAGAATTGCCAATTTATAGCTCCCGTGAAAACATCAAATGAGATCAGGTCTCCGTTTCCTTTTAAAATGAAAATTGCTGAATCTCCAATAATAACTGGGGGTTTTGTCTCAACATTAATCAAAGCGCCCTTGTCGTCATAAGCTTCCCACATAAGATCACCAAACTTGTTGTAAACATCCAAAATACCGCCTCTAATGTAGAAAAGATGGTCGTAGGAGTCTATTGCTATTGGAACTTCGGAGTAATTAAAACAGTTGACCCGCCATTTGATATTTCCCGTTTCAGTTATGGCGTGAAGGAAATTTTCTGAAGCCACATAAATAGTTCCGTCAGCTGCAATTGACGGGGGACCAACCGCAAAGCCAAGTTTTTTCTTCCATAAAACGGTTCCGCCGTTTCCGTCGACACAGTAAAGGTAGCCGTCTTTTGTCCCGAAGAAAATCTTCTTCTGCCCGTTGACAGCAAGTGGGGTAGTTGCGTTTTCAATGAGTTTGAGAGTCCAGACCATATTTCCGTCTGTTCCGTATCCCCTTAAATCTGCCGCGGAAGTGGCGAAAAATAGCCGATCCTCAAAAAGGGCGATCGGGGATGTCAAAACTCCTCCCACTTTCGTTTCCCACAGCGGTTTGCCATCGCTGTCAAGAGCCCTGACTTTTGCATCGTCAGTTGCAAAATAGACATTCCCATTTGGGCCCACTGTAGGGTCAAAGATCAAAGGCGCAGGGGAACTATACTGCCAAAGGGTGTTTTGTCCAAAAACATTAAAACAGATTAGGAGACTTACTAAAAAAATCAACTTTTTCAATCCGTTAAAGCACATTTTCTCCTCCTCACCTTTACAATTTATAGCATAATTTATTCATTTGTCAAGTGCCTTTTAAAAAAACCTTTAAAAATGGCTTCAAAAATTATACAATTGGTTTGTGGAGGTAAAAGATGGTAGCTTTAAAAAAAGAATCAGAACTCTTGTATGATTCCCAACTGAAAGAATTGCTTCTCAATCTTAAAGATGGAAAAATTGAAGATTATGAAGAGGCAGCAAAAGCTTTAAATTTGAGAGCGATGGCGGCTCTTGCAGGGAAAGTCGCAAAAGAGGGGATAGAAAAATTCAATAGAAGTTCTAAACTTTTCAGAGAGTTTATTTTGGCAAACACTCTTTCTGAAGAGGAACTTCAAAAAACAAAAGAATTGCTGAAAAAATCCACTTTGGAGAAAGAAGAAAAAATTAAAATTGAAACTCTTCTCAAATATTATCTTGATGATCCCTTGTGGTTTGATTCTTTTGAAAATGCACAATTTCTTCAAAAAGATGAACTTTATTACAAGTTGGCGGGACATCGCTGTATGGATGAGGGAGATTATAAAAAGGCAGCCGAAAAATACCATAAGGCGTTTGAAATAGCAAAAAACGACCCAAGGTATCTTAATTATAAATGTGAAGCATTGAAAGCGCTTGGAAACCAAAAAGAAGTTTTTCGAGAATTGTCTAATATTACGGAGAATTATGAATATTTTGTCCAAGGGTGGAATGGCTTGGCAAGATATTATCTTGATCAGGGAAAACTTCATCTTGCATACCAAGCGATCGGAAAAGCGCTTTCAATAAATCCCAATGATTGGGGCGCTTTTCTGGCGCTTGCAGATTTTTATCTTGCCCGTGGGGAGTATGGGAGGGCAAGAGGTGTTCTTGAAATTCTTTTGAGTCTTGAGCCCACAAGGTATGTTGCCGCTGAAGTCTTCAACTATCTGGGTTATCTCTTTTCTCTTGACAACAGGTATCAGGAAGGACAATCCTGCCTTGAAAGAGCGCTGAGGATGAATCCAAATCTTGCTGAAGCGTGGTATAACCTTGGAAATATTGTTTTTCATCAAAAGCAATTGGAAGAAGCCCTTGCTTGCTATGAAAGAGCTGCAACATCAGACCCCAAAATGGCTTCTGCTTACACCCAGATAGGGTTGACGCTTCTTGAAATGGGAAAAATATGCAACGCAGACAAACCTTTTCTAAAAGCCCTTGAGATTGATCCTTCCGAATATTTCGCTCATTTGGGACTTTCTGAATTTTATAGAAGAGCAAAAGATAGTGCGAAAGCGCTGAAATATGCCGAGATGGCTGTTAATATTGAGCCTTCAGATCCCAACGCATACAATATCCTTGGAATTGCTTACGAGTTTAATAAAAAATATAAGGAAGCGGAAAAAGCATACCAAAAAGCGCTCGAACTTGAACCAATGCACAGGTGGGCGGCAAACAATCTTGGATATCTATATGAAAAATTGATGTCCTCTGACAAAAAATACAAAAATCTTGCTATCAAAGCATGGAAAAAGAGACTTGAAATATGCCTTAAAACAAAAGTTTCAATCAAAGGAGCGCTCAACCATCTTCTTAAACTTGGCGTTAAATCAGGCGAAATTAAGAAATGGATGGAGCAAATCAAGAAGTAATATGTCAAGAGGCGCGAAAAAATGGTTGTTGGGATAGGAACGGACATAGTTTCTATAAGCAGAATTGAAAGAGCAGTTTCAAAGCGCCCCGCTTTTGCCAAAAGGATACTCTCTGAAAAAGAATTGCTTTTTTTCTTTGAAAGGAACTCTTCGCCGGCTTTTCTTGCAGGAAGATTCGCATCTAAGGAAGCAGTGATGAAAGCGCTGGGAACCGGGCTGTCTCAAGGGATAAGGTTTAAAGACATTGAGATAATTTACAAAAACAAA
>JAAZNT010000423.1 GCA_012798145.1 Thermoanaerobaculaceae bacterium
GAAAAAAAAGAAAACAGCAATAAATCTTGTAATTGAGGGCTTTTTTGAATAATGAACATAGAACAAAAGTGACACAAGGGCAAAAAAGGAGGATAGAACATCTTTTCTTTCCGATATCCAAGCAACAGATTCAACATGCAAAGGGTGAATAGCGAATAGTAGCGAAATCAAGAAACTTTTAAAATAATCGCTGGTTGAAGTGATCAAAATGAAAAAAAGTAATATGGTGTTAAAAGTATGAAGAAGTAAACTTGTTAAATGGTGACAAGACGGGTTTAAACCATAAAAGGCTACATCTGTCAGATGAGAAATGATTGTTAATGGAAAATAAAAGCCCAATTTCAAAGATTTCCAAGAGAAAGCCCACTTAATATTTTTAAGGTTAAGTCCCTCCTTAATGTTTTCGTTGTCGTAAACCATCCAATCGTCGTCAAGTCTTACAAAGGAGGCGCTGAGAAGATTATGAAACCCTATCAAAATAAATGCTATTAGTATTATCAGATATAAATATACGATTTTGCTGCTGGTTTCTTTTTTTTCTAAAGGAGCAGTGTCTTTTTTTACATTTTGCTTTTTCTTATTTTTTTTATCTCCCATATTTTGCCTTATTTTACTGATTCTCTCAATAATTTGAAAAAAAATTAAAAAAATAGTTTAGTTCAACTAAAGTAAAAAGGACAAGCAATTGATATAAAAGGTCAGAGCGTTTTATTTGGCGATAATTGTTTTTGGGGGAAGTATATTTATCTTCTTTCTTATTCATCTATCAAAAAAGTATTTTACCATAATTCAAATATTTTAATTTTTTCGCGCTTCGTTTACTTTCATATGAGCAATTCTTATCGGTTCTGGTATTCTGAATTTTGGAGAGCATTTTAAAATCAATTCAACGCATTGTTCCAAAACAATCAAGTTGCCAGTGGAGACAAAAACTGGTTTGACATTTGTTCTTGATCTTAAAGCAGCGCCAACAATCTCTCCTTTGAAGAAAATTGGGCTTTGTGCTCCTTTTTCTTTTTTAGGTTCATAGTATTCGCCGCAAAGAAGACTTTTGGCGCATCCTATTGTCGGGGTGTTTAAAACGACTCCAAGGTGGCAGGCGGAGCCGAATCCTCTTGGATGCGCTTTCCCATGTCCATCAACTATTATCACATCGGGCTTCACTTTAAGATTTTTATACGCTTTGACAAGGAGAGGAACTTCCCTGAAGCCGAGAAGACCGGGAATGTAAGGAATTTCAAGGGCTTCACAGATAATTGATGAATCAACAAGCTTAAGGTTCTCTTTAAGGTCAAGAACGGAAATCCCCGCGTATCCATATTTTGAAAAAAGAGAAAATGAAACATCAGCCCCGCCAATATATCGCGGAAGAATTTTTAGCTTTTCTTCTTTTACAAGTTGTTTAAGTCGCAACTGTTCTTTAATAAGAAAATCGTATTTCATTCGAAAAGTAAATCATCCCAAGGGAAGTCAGAATATTTAAAAGTTTTGATTGCATCTTTATCAAAAACAATCAAGACAGCGCCGTCTTTGTCTGTTCTGAATATCTTTGAATTTATAGATTTATAATAGTCCAATACAGCGGGGTTTGGATGGTTGAATCTGTTATTTCTTCCCGCAGAGAAGAGAGCGATTTTGGGCGAGACTTTCTGAATGAATGGCGCATAAAGAGAATTCTTTGCTCCATGGTGTGGAACAAGAAGTATATCCGCTGAATTAAGCAAAGTTTCAGATTCAACTATTTCCTTTTCCCCCAATTTCTCAATGTCTCCTGTGGCAATAATGGTTTTTTTATCAAGCGCGATGGAAAAAACTAAAGAAAGGTCGTTTTCGGATAAAGAATTGTCAAAATTACACTCTGGGTGGATAATTGAAATATGCACACCACCAATATCTAAATTGTCGCCTCTATTTAAAGACATAAATCTCACATTTCTTTTTGAAAGAAAATCTATTATATCTGAGGGAGGAGAAGGACATTTCGCAAATGCCACAAAATCTGTTTTTATATCGCGGACAATTTCTTTGAGAGAGCCGCAATGGTCTTTGTCCCAATGAGAGATAAATATTCCATCAAGTTTTTTTATTTTCAGGGAAGAAAGAAATGGTTCAATTATGCTTCTTGATGTTGGAACGGAATGGTAAGATGTGTCTGCGCAGTCTATAAGATAATTTCTTCCTCTTGAATGAAGAAGAGCTGAGTTCCCTTGACCGACATCCAGAGTTATTAGAAAATCTTTGTTTATTCTATTAAAGGGGTCAGGGAAAAAATATGAAGAAAAGGCAAAGATTATAAGAATTGATGCACTTAAATATTGTTTTTTCTTATCTTTGAAAAAGACAATTAAAATTAAACATAAAGAAAATATTATCGCATAGAGATAATGGGGTTTAGGAAAAAAGAGCGAGGAAAAACTTAATTTTGAAAAATATAAAGGAACAAGCAAGAAACATTTTGCCATATACTTTACAACTACGAGCAAAAAAGAATTAAAAAAGGGAATTAGTGAACCCCCTAAAATAAAAATGACCCCGAAAGCGAGAAGAGGAAAAAGAAAAAGAGAAGCCAAAGGAGTCGCAAAAAATGAAAGAGGCGATACTCTTTGAAAAGAGTAGATCAAAACAGGAAAAGTAAAAATCTGCGCCGACAATCCTATCCAGAAAAGTTTGAAAATATAATCTCCCAAAGTTGACTCTTTGAAAATTGACAATCTGGAATTGTAGAGAGAAATAATTCCAAGAGTAGCGAGAAATGTCAATTGAAAACCAGCGTCATATATCTGCAAGGGATTAAAGCAAAGCAAAAAAGCGAAAGATATTATAAGCGAAATGAATGAGCCACTCTGCCTTGCCGCAATTCTTGCGGTTATGAATACAAGAGCCATCACTGCAGCCCTGATTATTGACGGCTGGTCTTTAACTATTAGCATATAAATCGGCAGGAAAGCAAGGACAATGCCATCAGTCAAAAAAGGATTTATTTTAAAAGAATTTAAGACAAAATAAAGAATAAGTATTATTATTCCTATGTGTAGCCCTGAAAGAGCAATAAGGTGAAAAAGACCTGAACGAATAAGTGAAAACTCATCGGCTTCATCTAAAATCCCCCTTTCGCCAAGAAGAAGGGCAAGGACGATTCCTCTTTCTCTGCCGCATTTTTCAATGATTTGACTTCTTAAATAGTTTCTATATTTGTTCAAAAATTTTGACAATAGATTCTCGTTTAAAGTTGTGTAAAGTGCTTTATCTTTTAACTCTCCGCTTAAATAAATTCCTTTTTGGGTTAAACTTTTTCTATAATCAAATTGTCCCGGATTTGTCTTTGTTTTTGGAAGAGAAAGAAAGAAGCAGCCCTTAAATGTGCTTAATGGTTCTGGCGGTTCTATCGGCAGATAAGCGATTATCCTGATGTTGTCAAAGATTTTCTTTTCGCTGTCATAATAAGCAAGAGTTTCTGCAACTGCTTTTGAGCCGTCAACTGTTATTTCGCTTGAGATAATTCTTCCTTCAATCCAAACTGGAATTTTCTTCTCTTCTTTCTTAACCTTTTCAAGAAGAGGTGATTGAGGTGGCTTTGGAAGAGCAATTGAGCCCAAAAGCAAACCGCATTGAAAAAAGAAAAGAATTTTAAGCAATAAAACATTTTTAGGAAAAGGGGATTTCCAAAACGC
>JAAZNT010000424.1 GCA_012798145.1 Thermoanaerobaculaceae bacterium
TCAAAAACAATGAGGATTTCCCTTCCAGAAAGCGACGATTTGAGAACTCTCAAAGCGGCGTCTTTGATTGCCGCCCAAAAAACAGCCATCCCAATACTTTTGGGAGACAGTTCAAAAATTGAAAATTTGGCAAAAGAAAATGGACTGTCAATTTCTGGAATAGAAATTTTTGACCCATCTTCAGAAAAATTTCTTAAAGACGCTTCTCTTTTATACCTTGAAAGAATGAGGTCAAGAGGAGTGAGCGAATATGAAGCATACGAAATTGTAAAAAGACCCCTTTACGCCGGCTGTATGCTTGTTTCATTGGGAATAGCAGACGGGGTAGTTTCAGGAGCAACACACACAACTGCAGACAGCGTCAGGGCATACCTCCGCTGTTTCGGTCCTAAAAAAGGGATTAGAACAGTCTCTTCTTTTTTCCTTATGGTTCTTAAAGACAGAAAATTTGGCGATGATGGGGTTATGCTTTATTCTGACTGCGGAATTGTAACAAATCCGACATCCGAGCAACTTGCAGAAATAGCAATTCTTTCAAAAGAATCTTATGAATTCCTTGTTGAAAAGGAAGCAAGAGTCGCATTTCTCTCCTTTTCTACAAAAGGATCAGCAAAAGACCCCACCACAGAAAAAATTACAAAAGCAATTGAAATATTGAAATACAAAGCGCCCGAAATAAACGCTGATGGCGAACTCCAATTTGACGCTGCGGTAATTCCAGAAATTGGCTCGAAAAAAGCGCCCGGTTCAAAAGTTGCGGGACGGGCAAATGTTATGATCTTTCCGGATTTAAATTCCGGCAACATCGCTTACAAAATAACAGAACGCCTTGCCGGTGCTATCGCTCTTGGTCCACTGCTTCAGGGGATAGCAAAAGCGGCAAATGATTTAAGCAGAGGATGCTCTGCGGAAGACATCGCTGATGTCGCCGCAATTACTTCTGTTCAAGCGCAGGCAATAAAAGGTTTATAGTTTAAACGGAGATTAGAAATGAATAATATAAAGGTTGAGATCGAGAGAAGCGAAGACAAAGCGGTCATACATCTTCAAGGGCTTTTGGACGCTCACAACGCTGTTTTGTTTTCCGACGCCTTAAACAAAGTCATATCAGAAGGGCTGACTAAAATCGTTGTAAACTTTGAAAATCTTGAATATCTTGGCTCATCCGGTTTGGAAGTCATTCTTTCCAAAGTGCGCTCTTTGAGGGACAAAGGGGGAGATATCCGTCTCGCAGGGATGTCGCCTAAAATTTTGCGAATTTTTGACCTCTTGGGGCTTTCAACTTTTTTTAAGATTTTTGGCTCGGCTGATGAAGCAACCAAAAGTTTCTGAAGAAAATTCTGCTTTCAAAATGCCACTTGAGCCCGCCTCTTCAGTTTACAAAGAGAAATCTTCAAAATTCATCTCACTGCTTTTTCCAGTTTCAACTATAGAAGAAGCGGAGGAAATCAGGAAAAAAATTGCCAAAGAATACTACGATGCAAGTCATCACTGCTTTGCCTTAAGAATAGGTTTAGGAAAAGAATTGATTGAAAAATTCAGCGACGCCGGAGAGCCAAGCCACACAGCAGGAGAACCGATTCTGAGCGCATTGAAACAAAGCCAAGTCAGTAATGCCCTATGCATTGTAGTTAGGTATTTTGGCGGGACAAAACTGGGAACAGGCGGACTAATAAGGGCTTACCACAAAAGCGCTTTGTCATCAATAGAATCTGCAAAAATGAAAGATTTGTTTGAAACCGAAAATTGCAATTTAGAAA
>JAAZNT010000026.1 GCA_012798145.1 Thermoanaerobaculaceae bacterium
AAAGATATTTCCAAAACAGCGACGCTTCCCTTTCAAAACTTGTCCCGGAAGGAATTGAAGGAATGGTTCCTTTTAAAGGAAGTCTTGAAAATATGGTTTTTCAACTTGTGGGAGGACTGCGTTCGGGAATGGGACTTGTTGGGGCGAAAAACATAAAAGAACTTAAAACCAAAGCAAAGTTTGTAAGAATAACCCTTGCAGGACTCAAGGAAAGCCATCCTCACGATGTTGTAATAACAAAAGAAGCTCCCAACTATATGAAGGAGGAAGAATAGTGTTAAAAGAAGAAGAGAAGCAGGAATATAAAGAACTTAAGAAAAGAATAGACGATTTAAGGGGGTGTCTTTGACAGAGAGAGTCTTTTAAATAAACTCTCTGAAATAGAAAAGAGGTCGTCATCATCTGATTTTTGGAACGATCCTCAAAAAGCGGGAGAACTTCTAAAAGAGCAAAGTTTGATTAAACTCAAGTTATCAGAAATAGATCTCCTTTTGCGTCTTGAAGGTGACCTTGACACCCTTTTGGAGTTTGATTCAGAAGGAGAAAATGTCAACGAAGAATTTGCAAAGTCCCTTGAACAATTAACGAAACTTATGGACAAAATTGAAATTGAAACCCTTTTCACAGACAAAGAAGACCCAAACAACGCAATTCTTACGATACATCCGGGCGCAGGAGGAACTGAAAGTCAGGATTGGGCTTCAATGCTTTATAGAATGTATATAAGATATGCGGAAAGAAGCGGATATAAAGCGGATCTTCTTGATTATCAGGACGGCGATGTTGCTGGAATAAAATCTGTAACAATTCTGATTAAGGGAGATTACGCATACGGTTATCTCAAAACCGAAAGCGGAGTTCACCGACTTGTGAGGATTTCACCTTTTGACGCAAACGCAAGAAGGCACACCTCTTTTGCGTCTGTCTATGTTTCGCCTGAAATCTCCAACGACATTGAAATTGAGATCAACGAAAAAGACATAAGAATCGACATCTTCAGGGCGGGAGGACACGGGGGACAAAATGTTAACAAGGTTGAAACAGCGGTGAGGATCACCCACTTCCCTACCGGAATTGTTGTAACCTGCCAGAACGAAAGAAGCCAGCTTCAAAATAGAGAAAACGCCTTTAAGATTTTAAGGTCAAGACTTTACCAACTTGAACTTGAAAAAAGGGCTAAGGAAAGGCAGGCAGTTGAAGACGCCAAAAAGGATATTGCATGGGGAAGTCAGATAAGAAGTTATGTTCTTCACCCTTACCGCCTTGTAAAAGATCACAGGACTGATTACGAAACGGGAAACGCAGATGCTGTTCTTGACGGAGATATTGAGCCGTTCATAAAAGCGACGCTGAAAGCAAAAACAAAGTAGTAATTTTATGAGAGAATTGAAAGAATGAAGAGTTCAAAAAACTGCATCTGGCTTTTAGGCGAGGGAGATCCAAGAAATGAAAGCGAAGTTTACCCCTTTGCCCTTGAATTTTTGAATGATGTTTCAAAATTTCCCTATCCTCAATGGCTTTTGAAAATGACTTCTTCATTTTTCGCAAAGAAAACATCTCAAAACCTTTCTTCAGTTTATAGAGCAATAAATAAATATGGAATCTCTTGGGATGAAGCAACACATCTGGCAGAGAAAATTGAAAAGAGTTTAGATTATGTAAAAGTGTTTGTAGGGATGAGATATTTCCCAAAAGAGTTTCAAGAAACAGCACAAGCCATTGTAAAAGAGAAATTTGAAAGAGTTCTCCTCTTGCCTCTTTTCCCTCACGAATCTGACGCCTTCAGCGCTCCCTGCATTTCTAAAGCGGAAAAAACCCTTTCTGAAGAAGGTTTTAAGGGAAAAGTTTTTTCTGTCCGTAAATACTTTGATGAAAATTATTTAATAGAAGCAATTTGCGCTTTGTTTAACGAAGCAAAAACAAAAAGTGATAAAAATTCAAGGTTGGTTCTTGTAGCAAATTCAGTTCTCAAAAAAATTGCTTTAAAAGACAACTATTTACTGCATCTTAAAGAAGCGGTTAAATTAATCGGCGAGAAAATTCACATTCCTATATCACTTGTAAGACCAAGTCAATACTCTTGGCAGGAAGGAATTCTTGCCTTTTCAGGACAATATTCACCTTTTAATTCTCTTGAACCAAATGTTGAAAATGTAATTGAGGAATGGAATCTTTCAGGCTGTGAATCAATAATTGTGATTCCAATTTCATCAGTTATAGAGAGTAGAGAAACTCTCTACGACCTTGACATCAATTGCAAAGCGCTGGCAGACACTATGAAAATGGAGTATCTTAGAGTTCCGGCAGTTTCATCCCATCCTCTCTTTTTGGAATGTGCAAAAAATATAGGAGCAAAATATTTTGATTAATAGAAATTCTAAGAAAAATTTATTTTTCAGAACAAATTCAAATAAAGGTTTTATAAAAACAGAAACTTTTTGGTATAATGAATCCTTAAGAAAGGGGGATTTTTATGGCAGTAAGAGATTTTTCGAAAAAAACTGATTGGATCTGCATTAACGGAGAATTTGTAAAGTGGGATGATGCAAAAATTCACATAATGTCCCATGTTATCCACTACGGCTCAAGCGTTTTTGAGGGAATAAGATGTTATAAAACCCCAAAAGGACCGATGGTTATGCGATTAAAAGAACACATCCAAAGATTATACAATTCGGCAAAAATATATCGCATGACTCCCGATATATCTGTTGATGACTATGTTGAACTGTGTCTTGAAACGATCAGAAAGAATAAAATGGAGGAGTGCTATATTAGGCCTTTAATATACAGGGGCTACGGAGACGCAATCGGGGTTGACCCGACTAGGAATCCCGTTGATTATGCGATTATGGTTTGGGAGTGGGGAAAATATCTTGGCGAAGACGCCCTGACAAAAGGAGTTGATGTTTGCGTTTCCTCGTGGAGAAGGATGGCTCCCGACACAATGCCGACTTATGCAAAGGCGGGAAGCAATTATATGTCAAGCGCTCTAATAAAAATGGAGGCAATTTTAAACGGCTATGTTGAAGGAATAGCGCTTGATGTCAATGGTTTTGTTTCGGAAGGATCTGGAGAAAATTTATTTATTATTAAAGGAGGAGAAGTTTACACTCCCCCGCTATCCTGCTCCATTTTGCCGGGAATTACAAGAGACAGTGTGATAAAACTTTTCAGGGAAGATTTGAAAGTTCCTGTAAATGAAAGAAACATAAACAGAGAGATGCTTTATGTGGCAGATGAACTTTTCTTCACAGGAACCGCCGCAGAAGTTTCTCCAATAAGATCTGTTGACAAAATTCAAATAGGCAACGGAGCAAGAGGGCCTCTGACTGAAAAAGTCCAAACACTATTGCTGTCTATTTTAACAGGAAAGGCGCCAGATAAATACGGATGGCTCACTCCAGTTAATAAATAAAAAGGGCTTTCTTTTTCCCTGTTTGTGTTTTATTTGATTTTTGTTTTATAATATTATTGCGGTTGGTTAAAATCCGCAATAAGGAGTAGAAGATGCATATTAATGATCTTCTAAAGATTGCGAGCGAAAAAGGATCCAGCGACCTTCATTTGAAGGTGGGTTCTCACCCTGTCGTGAGAATTAACGGCGTATTGCAGCCGTTGACGGAAACAAGAAGACTTTTGCAGGAAGACACAATTGCGATGGCTTTCACAATTATGGACGCCAAGCAAAAAGAAAAATTCAAACAGAATCTTGACATAGATATTGCTTATTCTGTTTCCGGGCTGGGGAGATTTCGTGTCAACATATTCCAACAAAGAGGAACGGTAGGAATTGTCGCCCGTTTGATCCCTATAGGAATCAAAACAATTAGAGAGCTTCTTCTCCCTCCAGTTCTTGAAAAAATATCAAGCGAACAGAGAGGTTTGATTCTTTGCACAGGAACAACAGGTTCAGGAAAGTCAACCACGCTCGCCGCTATGATTGATTACATCAATGCTAATAGAACAGAACACATTATTACGATTGAAGACCCGATAGAATTTCTTCACAGGGATAAAAAATCGATCGTCAATCAAAGGGAAGTTGGACTTGATACAAGATCTTTCGCTGCGGCTCTGCGCTCCGCCCTCCGTGAAGACCCAGATGTAATCCTTGTTGGAGAAATGAGAGATTATGAAACGATTGAAACCGCGCTTCTCGCCGCCGAAACAGGACACCTTGTTCTTTCGACATTGCACACCCTTGACGCCACAGAAACGATCACGCGCGTAATCTCTGTCTTCCCTCCACACCAGCAAAAACAGATAAGACTTCAACTTGCAAGCGTTCTAAAAGCGGTTGTTTCTTTGAGACTGATGCCAAGAGCAGACGGTAAAGGAAGAGTTCCCGCTGCCGAAGTTATGATAAACACAGCGACAATTCAGGACTGCATAGAAAACAAAGAAAAAACAAAGATGATAAAAGATTTTATTGAACAGGGAACTTCTCAATACGGGATGCAGACATTTGACCAGTCTCTATTCTTCCTATACAAACAAGGGCTCATTACTCTTGAAGAAGCGCTCAAAAGGGCATCCAATCCCGATGACTTCAAACTCAAAATTGCGGGAATTCATTCCACAGCAGACGCCGCTCAAGAGCAAATGGAATCGGTTGTTGCAAGCCAGTTGCCTACTGCAGGGAAAACGGAAGACGATTCTTCTCCCTTTGTAAAATATTGAATTAGAATACAGACAGATAAGATATGAAAACAACAGCAAAAAATGAAGCGCTGAAAATCCTCGCAAAGAAAGATATTTCTTCAAAAAGTCTTAAAGAAAAACTTTTGAAAAAAGGTTTTTCAGTTGAAGAAATTGATGAAGTAATTGAAAATCTGGTAAAGAAAAAAATTGTCAATGATGAAAAAATAAAAGAAAGATTGACTGAAGTCTATCTTGACAAAGGCAAGGGATATTTTTATGTAAAATACCACCTTAGTCAGGAAGGGCTTAGCGAAGACTTTGAACTGCCTATTGATGAAGAAGCCAATTGCGCTCTAAAGGTTATAAAGCAAAAAAAGATGAAAAAAGCAGATCTAAAAGACTCAAAGAAAAAAATTAAGATGATGCTTTTCCTTAGCAGAAGAGGTTTTCGGCAGGAAGCGATATTAAAAGCAATGGCTTTATTTTCAGGAAACGCACAATGAGCGGCTCAGAAATAAGAAAAAGATTTCTTCAATATTTTGAAAGAAACGGCCACACTGTTGTCCGTTCCTCATCTCTTGTTCCACACGGAGATCCCACCCTCCTTTTTACAAACGCCGGTATGAATCAATTCAAAGATGTTTTCTTGGGGATAGAAAAGAAACCTTTTAAAAGAGCCACTTCTTCGCAAAAATGCGTTAGAGCGGGCGGAAAGCACAACGACCTTGAAAATGTGGGCTTCACATTCCGCCACCACACTTTTTTTGAAATGCTCGGCAACTTTTCTTTCGGAGATTATTTCAAAAAAGAAGCAATAAAATTCGCTTGGGAGTTTCTTTCCGAAGAATTAAAACTTGACAAATCAAAGATGGTTGCAACAATTTTCAAAGGTGAAAACGGGGTTGAAAGAGATAATGAAGCATACGATATTTGGCTTGAGTATCTCCCCAAAGAAAAAATATACGAATTCGGCGCCAAAGACAATTTCTGGGCTATGGGAGAGACAGGGCCGTGTGGTCCTTGCAGTGAAATACACTATTTCCAAGGAAATGAAATTCCGTGTGCAGAGGAAAACGAGGGAAGGCAGTGCAAAGGGGTCGCCTGCGAATGCGACAGATGGCTTGAACTGTGGAATCTTGTTTTTATGCAGTACAACAGAGACGAAAAAGGCGTTTTGACTCCCCTGCCCGCTCCTTGCGTTGACACTGGAATGGGTCTTGAAAGACTCTCCGCCGTAATGCAGAATGTTCATTCAAATTACGATTGCGATTTGATAAGACCAATAATAGCGGAAGCAGAAAAAAGTTTAGGAAAAAAATATGGCGAATCTTTTGAAGTTGATGTTGCTTTGAGAGTAATAGCAGACCATATACGCTCTTCCTCTTTTTTGATAGCAGACGGTGTGATCCCCTCCAACGAAGGAAGGGGCTATGTCTTAAGAAAAATAATCCGCAGAGCGATCAGATACGAAAAAAAACTCGGCTTGAAACAAACAATATTTCCAAATATGGCAGAGAAAGTCATTGAAATAATGGGAGAAAGTTACCCTGAACTGATTGAAAACAGAAATAAAATAGAGAGCATTTTGAAAAGAGAAGAGGAAGTCTTTTCCTCAACCCTCTCAATCGGGCTTGAAAAATTTGAATCTTCAATAAAAGAATTCACTTGCCAAGGAATTGTGCCGGGAGAATTTCTTTTTAAATTTTATGATACTTACGGTTTTCCTCTTGACCTCGCGAAAGACATTGCTGATGAAAAGAAACTGAAACTTGACACCGATGGATTTGAAAAAGCAATGTCAAAACAGAGAGAACTTGCAAAAGCATCTTGGAAGAAAGAGGAGGATTTTTCTGAACTCTCTTTTTCATCCTCGTTATCTCTAAAAACCGAATTCGTCGGCTACGAAAATTTGTCATCAGAATCTCAAACTCTTGCTATATTTGTTAAAAATCAAAAAGTCGAAACCCTTAAAAAAGGAGAAAGCGGCTGGGTTGTTTTCTCCCCTACTCCTTTCTACGCTGAAGGAGGAGGTCAAGTTGGAGACACAGGAAATGGGGAAAGTTCTGCTTCAACTTTCTTGGTTAAAGACACCAAGAAGGGCGCAAAAAACATTTTTTTCAGTTTTGTTGAAGTTGTTGACGGAGAACTGAAAGAAGGTGATTCTGTTAAGCTTTATGTAAATGAAGCCCTAAGAAGAAACACTGAAGCGCATCACACTGCTACCCACCTTTTGCATTACGCTCTGCGTGAAACTTTGGGAAGTCATGTCAAACAAGCGGGATCGCTTGTGAGTCCTTGGCGTCTTCGTTTTGACTTCCACCACTTCTCAGCAATTGATGATGATTTAATTTTTGCTATTGAAGAAAAGGTTAATTCAGCAATTTTTGACGACCGCTTGGTCTATAAAAATTTTATGCCTCTTGACGAAGCGCTTAAACTTGGGGCTATAGCGCTTTTTGACGAAAAATATGGAGACACTGTCAGGGTTGTTGAAGTTGACGGAGTCTCGAAAGAATTGTGCGGTGGCTGTCATGTTGACAGGACTTCAAGAATAGGAATATTCAAGATTCTTGAAGAAAAATCTGTCGCCGCCGGGACAAGGAGAATAGAAGCAGTCTGCCATAATGCAGCATATAAAGCACTTTCAGAAAATCTAACTCTTGTCAATTCACTTGAAAAACTTCTTAAAATTGGCAAAGGCCAACTTTTGCCTTCTGTTTCCTCTCTTTTGGAATCGATAAAAAATCTTGAGCGTGAAAACTCTCAACTGAAACTGAAGCTTGCATCCAATTCAGAGACTAAACTTGACGCACAAAATGTGGCAGGAATAAAAGTCTTAACCAAAATGACCCAAGATTTAAACCCTTCTCTTTTGAAAAATCTGGCAGATTCCCTCAGAGAAAAGATTGGCTCAGGAGTCGTCGTTATAGGAAACAAAACAGACGAAAAAGCGTCAATACTTGTTGCTTTAACACCAGATATTACGAATAAACTTAATGCTGTTAAAATTGTTAAAGAGCTCGGCAAGATCATTGGCGGTGGAGGTGGAGGAAAAGCAGAAATAGCTGAAGCCGGTGGAAAAAATATTGCTGCACTTGGAAGCGCTCTGGAAAACGCGCCTAAGATAATTGAAAAAAGTATGGGAATGTAAATTTGGCAGGAAACTTTTATTTTAGTAGATTTTTATTTGTTCGGAGGACACAATGAAAAAGATTTTGATCGTTTTGACACTGCTCACAATTTTCGCAACCTGCTTGACTTTTGCGGAAAAGAAAAAGGAAACTCCACAACCCGTAGTTACAGTTGAACAATTGATTGAACAGGGGAAATATCAGGAAGCGGTTGATCTCGGAAAAAATATGCAATCGCAAGGCAATACAACTGCAGGTCTACTTGTTAACATCGGCGTTGCTTACTATAAAATGAAAGATTATCAAAATGCTCTTTCTTATCTTGAGCAAGCATACGCAAAAGCTTCAGACCCCCTTAGTCCCGACACTCAACTCCAACTTCAGACTCTTCTTTTTGAAGCCACAGTCTATCACGAGATGAACAACGATGAAAAAGTATTGGAAGCATACCAGAAAGCTCTTGCCATTGCCCCTGAAGACAAACAGGTACTTTCAAACTATGGAAGGCTGATGGAGACAAAAGACCCCCAAAAAGCACTTGAAACTTACGATAAACTTGTTGCAATAGACCCAGCTTTTGGGTATGATGCAGCTGTTTTTGCTATGGACAAGTCGGACAATGCAAGAGCAGAGAAGTATCTGAACGCAGCAAAATCAGTTAATCCAGAAGATGAGCAGATTCTTCTTGCTCTTGTAAAGCTTTATTTGAAAGAGAAAAAATTTGAGGAAGCTGTTCCTGTTCTTGAAAAAGTTATTTCAGTTACATCAAGAGATATACTCAAACCAAAACTTCTCTTCTTCCTTGCTTCCTGTCAGCTTGAAATTAAAAAACCTATGGAAGCCATTGCGACTTGCGACAAAATTCTTGAAATCAGGGCAAACGACGAAAACGCCCTTGTTTTAAAAGCAAAGGCATACCGCGAAATGAAAGACCTTGTCAACGCAGCAAAGTCAGCGGACGCTGCTATTGCAGTAAATCCTGAAAACGAAGAGGCAAATTACATAAGAGCAATAGTAGCCATTGAGCAAAAAGACTTCAAAAAGGCAAAGCCACTTTGCGAAAAAGTTGCAAATTTAACTCAAAACAACGACAGGAAAAAAGAAGTTCAAGGATATCTGAAAGAAATGAAAGGCACAAAGTAAGTTTCTTTTCTTTCCTTTCTAAAAAAGGCGCGGTTTTCACCGCGCCTTTTTTGTTGCCATAATTCATTTTTTCATAAGCAATCTCTAAGCGCTTGTTAAAGTTTTTGCAATGACAAATATGGGTTAAACTAAAAAACGCTTATAAATATAAATCTCTAAAAAAACAATACAGCATATTTCAGATAGGTCCAAATTTAGTTTTTTTAGCAATTTATAAAAAAGGTCGACTGGAAACCCCATTACATTGTGGAAAGAGCCTTCAATTTTCCTTATAAAAATAGAACCCTTCCCCTGTACTCCATAAGCGCCAGCTTTGTCCAACGGCTCTTTTGATCTAACATACCATTCTATTTCATCCATTGTCATCGGATAAAACTCAACTAAACTTTCAGAAAATCCATCTGCTTCATCCTCGCCATTTTTTAACAATGATATTCCTGTATACACTATATGGCTTCTTCCCTGAAGGATTTTTAGCATAGATTTTGCTTCATTTTCGTCTTTTGGCTGTCCTAAAATCGTTTTATCTAAGCAAACAACTGTGTCTGCGCCTATTATCAAAGTATTTCTTTTATCAACAAACTGTCTGCTGACAAAAGCGGCTTTTTCCCTTGCTATTCTTACCACTGCTTCCTGCGGGTTTTCGTTTTTTAAAAAGGTTTCGTCCGCCTTGGAAGGAATAGTCTCAAAAGAGACACCTATCCTCTCAAGAATTTCTTTTCGGCGGGGACTTTTTGAAGCAAGGATTACTTTAATCACTTTTTGATTCTATAAGCAAAAATAGAAGCGACAAGAAGCCCTAAAAGAGAAAAGAAGTTAATGTTCAAAACACCTCCAAAAACTATGTAGAAAAACGATAGGTCAAGTTTCAGAGGTTCTTTGATGCCTATAGAAACTGTCTCAAAGAAAATCTTCTTCAAGAACCCCTCCGGTATGACCCTCGCCATCAGGTCGCCAAAAAGAGAACCAGCAAAAAGACCGCAAAAAAGAACAATTATTATCAGCGGTATTCGTTTATTTTTCACTGAACAATTCCTTTGGGAGGCGGCATATCGGCTGCAATAACGCCAAAATGCGCCTCGTATCTTTCAAGGTTTTCATTCAGAGTTTTAACGATTTGCTTAAACGCTATTGGATTTGATATTAGCCGTGCCTGTATTTTCACATCCTGCCTTCCCGGAACCAATCTTCCAAAATCCATAACAAATTCGGCTTTATTGTGCAAAACGGAAAGGAAATTGACATAAATCCCTTGAGCCACTGCATCGTCAACAACGATTTTAATTTCAAACTGCTCTTCATCTTTCTTCTTATTCATTTTTTCCTCCAAATTAAAATAATACTTCAAATATGGTAAAGATTCAACCATAGTATTATATTCGTTTGACATTTGAATAAATGTGTGTCATAGTTCAATCAGTTAGCGGGAGTTTTGGATGAAAGGTGCTATTTTTGATTGTTTGACACAATTAATTAAAGAAAAATATGGGGAAGAAAAGTGGACTGAAATTCTCCTTGGCGCAGG
>JAAZNT010000027.1 GCA_012798145.1 Thermoanaerobaculaceae bacterium
AATTATGCTTAAAAAGAAGCTTCTCGTGATCGATGATGAAACAAATCTACTTCTTCAAATAAGCCGCTTTTTCAGGTATCAAGGATACGATGTCACGACGGCAAAAGACGGTGCAGAAGCAATAAGAGAAGCAAAGTTTTCCTCTTATGATGTCATTCTTCAGGATTTAAAACTTCCAGATATTGATGGAATTGAATTGCTTAAAAAGTTAAAGCTGCTTGCCCCTATGAGCCCCGTAATTATCATAACTTGCTGTTCAGATTTAGAAACAGCGGTTGAAACAATAAAAGCGGGTGCAGTCAATTTTGTTCCTAAGCCTGTTGACCTTTATAGCCTCCTAAAGATGGTAGAAAACGCCTGTCATTCGAGCGTTTTGAGTGCCAAGGCAGAATATGTAAAAAGAGAAAAGGAGTTGTCCCTCTATGGGCGAAAACAAACAGATTTAATTTTGCCTGCTCAAATCCAAAATGTTGTGAAGCTGCTTGCAGAGAATCAAGAAACTACAATTTTGCTTTTGGGAGAAACAGGAACTGGAAAGGGTGTCTTGGCAAAATATATCCATGAAAAGACTTTTGGCGAAGACTCCCCGTTCATTGAAATCAATTGTGCTTCTTTAAAAGAAGACTTTTTAATTTCAGAGCTTTTTGGTCACGAAAAAGGAGCATTTACAGATGCAAAGATGTTTAAACCAGGATTGTTTGAATTGGCAAAAGGGGGAAAGCTTTTTCTTGATGAAATTGGAGAGATGACAAATCAAACGCAATTGATGCTTTTAAAGGCGATAGAGGAGAAAAAAATTCGGCGATTAGGTGGAACAACGATGATAGAAATAAACGCCCGAATTATAGCTGCGACAAATGCTGATTTGAGACACCTTGTAAAAACAGGGAAGTTTAGGGGGGATCTGTATTTTCGTTTAAATGTTATGCCCATAAAACTTTCGCCTTTAAGAGAAAGGCGCAGATGCATAATTTCTCTCGCCAATCTGTTTCTTCAAGAATTTAGTGCAAAGACTGGGAAAAAAATTGTAGAGCTCTCGCCACAAGCCGTTCAAAAATTGCAGAAATACAGTTTCCCCGGCAACATTAGGGAACTAAGAAATATAATAGAAAGAGCTGTCTTGCTTTGTAATGGAAGGGTTTTGAATATTGAGCATTTGATCTTGGATGAATCTTCAGAATCGTCTGAAGCATATAATAAGAAAGATGAGGTTGAGGTGATTTCTCTGGAAGAAAAAGAAAAAAGGCACATCAAGAAAGTTCTTGAGTATTTTGGCGGCAATAGGACAAAAGCCGCCAGAGCGCTTGGAATTCACCGCTTTACTCTTATTCAAAAAATCAGAAAATACAGGCTGGAAGAAAAAGAAAACAACAGTTTTTGTTGCTGATGTAAATATTAGTGACATTCGTTTAAACGACCGTCAATTGACTATTACATGACATTTGATCCGCGCAAAGTGTAATTATTATTGACATTGAAATGATTTTCTGTCCTAAAACTGCAGAGAAAAAAATAAAAAATATCTTTTAAAATATAGTTAACCCAGATTTGTCATTAGGAAAAGACATTTCAGGATGAATCGGGAACGGGATAAGGGAAATCTATGTGCTCAATTGAGTTCCAAAGCCCTAAGAACCAATATCTTCTTTTCATATTTAAAGCCAATTTGAGTATTTTGGC
>JAAZNT010000425.1 GCA_012798145.1 Thermoanaerobaculaceae bacterium
AATCATAAGAATATCATTATAACTCTAATGATGACGCCTGCAAAAATTCCTGCAGCGATGTCGTCTGCAAGAACTCCGATGCAACCGTTAAGTTTTTCAAGCTTCTTGATCGGAAACGGCTTTAAGATGTCAAAAATTCTGAAGCCCACAAACGCAGCCAGATAAAACATAATGGCTTGCGGAACTATCAAAAAAGCCACGCTTTGCCCCGCAACTTCATCTATCACAATCCAACCGGGATCTTGTTCAGAAGTTTCCTTCAAAGATTTCTTGACCGCAACAGCCCCAAAAGAAATTGAAAAGAGGAACAAAACAGAAGGGAGCAAGTAAGGAAAATCAAATCCTTCAAGAAACTGCAATGAAGAGAAAAGAAGGGTTGCAAGCGACGCCACTGTTCCGGGGGCAAACCAGAAATAGCCGCAAAAGAAGAAGGATGAAACAATATTGTGCCAAAGCAATTTCTTATTCGTTTACAACCTCTCCTAAGATATCATAGCCGATTGTTTTAGTTATTTTGACTTTGGAGAAATCTCCTTTTTGACACTCGCCTTTGTTTATAAGCGTTATTCCGTCAATATCGGGAGCTTGAAAATATGTTCTTCCCTTCAACAAAAGGTCGGTTTCTTCGTAAAAACCTTCCACTAAAACTTCAAACTTTTTTCCTATCCGTTGAGCGTTTTTCTTTTTTGCTATTTTTTCTTGAATTGAGGCGAGTTCAGCCAATCTTTCCTCTTTTTCTTTTTGTGAAACGCCATCTTTCAATTTGAACGCCTCCGTTCCTTCTTCATTTGAATAGATAAAAAAACCGGCGTGGTCCAATGACGCCTCTTGTAGAAAGCGCTTGAGTTCTTCAAAATCATTTTTATTTTCGTTGGGAAAGCCGACAATAAAACTTGATCTGATGCAAGCATCAGGGAGCTCTTTTCTTATCCTTTCAATAAGTTTTATGTAGAAAGAATAATCCCCTCCCCTTTTCATAGCCCTTAAAACGCTTTTGGAAGCGTGCTGAAGCGGAATATCAAAATAGCGAACAATTTTTGAGGATTGTGACACTATTGAAATGAACTCTTTTGTTATTGAAGTTGGATAAAGGTATAGAAGTCTTATCCATTTTGGAGTTTTTGATGACTCTATTTCTCTTAAAAGGTTTGATATAGAATCTCCATTATCCCTTCCATAAGAAGTTGTGTCCTGAGAAATAAGAATCGCTTCTTTAATGCCTTCCTCTGCAAGAATTTTAAGTTCTTTAATAATCCCCTCTCTTCTTCTTGAAACACCTTTTCCTCTTATAAAAGGTATTGCGCAGAATGAACATTTGTGATCGCAGCCATCTCCGATTTTTACATAAGAGTAATGGGAAGGGGTAATTCTGAACCTTTCTTTATAAAAATCGGGAACAACCAATCCCCCTTTTTTAAATTTATGGTGGCTTTCAGAAAGCATCCTTTCTGCTTTTGGAAGAACGCTCAAAGGAAAGAACCCATCAACTTCTGGAAATTCTTCTTCCAACTCTTTTTGGTATCGTTCTGAGAGGCATCCGAAAACAATTATCTTTTTTAGTTTTCCCTTTTTTTTATCTTCAATGCAGTTAAGAATCGCCTGCAGCGACTCTTCTTTTGCTGAATCAATAAAACCGCAGGTGTTGATAAGAACGGCTTCTGAATCTTCGTAATTTGTTAGAATATGCCCTTTGCCTAAAATTCTTCCAAGAGCCCACTCGCCGTCGACAACATTTTTTGGACAGCCAAGTTGGATCAGGGATATCTTCACCTTTGCTGCCTTTTTGAGCCGACAAAAAAACTATTCTGTGCTTTCAGTGTCTTCTGTTGTGATATCAACCTTTTCTTCGTCAATTTCTCTCAAATCTTTGGTGGCGTAATCCTTTGATAAAAAGTCACCGGAATCAACATAAGAAATTGAGAAATAATCTGTTGCATCAACAGTTTCCTCTTGAATAGTTTCGTCGTGCTCCAATTCAACATCCTGATACTTGTAGAAGCCTGTTCCTGCCGGGATCAACCTTCCGAGAATTACATTCTCTTTCAATCCTCTTAGATAGTCGGTCGCCCCTTTCAGCGACGCTTCGGTAAGAACTCTTGTTGTTTCTTGGAACGACGCCGCAGAAATCCAACTGTCAGTCGCAAGAGCCGCTTTTGTAATTCCAAGAAGCAGAGGTTTTCCTACTGCTGGCTGTCCGCCCTCGCTCATAACTCTTTCGTTCTCCTTCTGGAATTCAAAACGGTCAACCTGTTCGCCAATCAGGAATCTTGTGTCACCGACTTCTTCAACTTTCATCCATCTCATCATTTGACGGACGATAACTTCGATGTGTTTGTCGTTGATGGCAACGCCCTGAAGACTGTAAACTTCCTGTATTTCTCTGACAAGAAATCTTTGCAGATCCTTTATTCCAAGAACCTTGAGGATTTCGTGCGGGTCTGCCGAACCTTCGCACAACTGGTCTCCCGCGCTAACCCATTCTCCTTCAAGAACCGTTATGTGAACGCCCTTTGGAATGGTGTATTCCCTTTTTTCACCAGACCTTGGATTGTCTATGACGATCTTTCTTTGAGCCGAACTCTTTTTGTCGTAGTGAACCTCTCCGTCAATTTCAGTGACAACGGCGGGGTTCTTTGGATGCCTTGCTTCAAACAGTTCTACTACTCTCGGAAGACCGCCGACGATGTCTTTTGTTTTTGATGTTTCTCTTGGAATTTTTGCAAGTATGGTTCCGGGAAGGACTTCCTGCCCTTCTTCAACCATAATATGCGCTCCTGAAGGGAGAGAGAAAGACCTGAAATGAGATTTCTTGCCTTCTTCTCTGACGACTATTCTTGCCTCTTTGTTTGAGTCTTTCGGCTCAATGGCAACCCTTTGTCTCAAACCGGTAACAGGGTCTGTCTGTTCGCTGACTGTCACGCCGTCAATTACTTCCTTGAACTCAATTGTTCCGCCGACATCCGTCAAAATCGGGTTGGTGTAGGGATCCCACTCAACAAGAATGTCGCCTTTGTTGACTTTCTGCCCGTCTTTGACTTTGATGTGCGCGCCGTAAACTACGGGATATTTTTCTCTTTCTCTTCCCTGTTCATCCTCAATTACGATAGAGCCGCCACGATTCATCGCTATAAGGTCGTGACTCTTTTTGCTCTTTTTCTCGCTCTGGTCTTCTATGAATTTGACATTCACAAGTTTAACCTTGCCGGAGTTTCTCGCTGTGTGTTGTGTTTCAACCGCTTCCTTGCTCGCGGTTCCTCCGATGTGGAATGTTCTCATTGTCAACTGCGTTCCGGGCTCTCCGATGGATTGAGCAGCCATTATTCCAATTGCTTCGCCCAGTTCAACCATTCTGTTTGAAGAAAGGTTCCTTCCGTAACATTTGGCGCAAACCCCTCTTCTTGTTTCGCAGGTTAAAACCGACCTTATTTTAACTTTTTCAATTCCGGTGTCTTCAACTTTTCTTGCAAGATCTTCTGTTATCAACTCGTTTGCTTTAACGACAATCTCTTTGGTGTAGGGGTCTCTGATGTCGTCAAGAGCAACTCTTCCTACTATCCTGTTTCTGAGAGGTTCAATTATTCTTCCGCCTTCCGTTAGAGGTGAAATGTAAATACCGTCAAGCGTGTGGCAGTCTTCTTCTGTAATAATGACATCCTGAGCCACATCAACAAGTCTTCTTGTCAAGTATCCCGCGTCTGCAGTTTTCAAAGCGGTGTCGGCAAGACCTTTTCTTGCTCCGTGACTTGAATTAAAGTACTGCAAAACGGTTAGCCCTTCGCGGAAGTTTGCCGTGATCGGTTGTTCAATGATTTCTCCTGATGGTTTTGCCATCAATCCTCTCATTCCCGCAAGCTGACGAATTTGCTGTTTTGAACCTCTTGCGCCTGAATCAGCCATAATGAAAATAGGGTTGAATGTCCCTGATGCAGATTCCTGCTTCTCTTTCATCTGCTTGAACATAGCATCCGCCACTTTGTCTGTAACTTCATTCCAGATGTCAACCACTTTGTTCTTTCTTTCTCTGTTGGTTATTGCTCCTTCGCGGTATTGCTGTTCAACTTCCTCAACCTCTTTTATGGCGGCGGCGACAAGTTCTCTCTTTTCTTTTGGAACTTCCATATCATCCATTCCAAATGAAATTCCCGCTTCTGTTGCGAATCTGAATCCAAGAGATTTTACTTCGTCAGCCATTTTGACAAGCGGCTCTCTTCCTAAATTCTGGAAGGCATAAGTGAATATGTCTTTTATTTGTTTTTTCTTTATCAATCCGTTAATGAACGGGAAACCTTCCGGCATTGCGGAATTGAAGATCATCCTTCCCGCTGTCACTTCAATTAATTCGTTTTTGCAATCATATACAGATGCTTCAAGAAGGTTTGGCTCCTCGTCAAGGTTAATGTATTTTCCGCTGTATCTTATTTTGATTTTTGCGTGCAGTGAGAGATAACCGTTTTGCCACGCCATCAGAGCTTCATCCAATCCTGAAAATACTCTTCCCTCTCCTTTTTGTCCCTTCAAGAGCATAGTGAGGTAATAAATACCAAGAACCATATCCTGCGTTGGAACAATTATGGGCGTTCCGTTTGCGGGATAAAGAAGGTTATTGGTTGAAAGCATAAGAATTGACGCTTCCGCCTGACTTGCCGGGGAAAGAGGAACATGCACTGCCATCTGGTCGCCGTCAAAGTCTGCGTTAAAAGCGGTGCAGACCAAAGGATGGAGTTTTATCGCTTTTCCTTCAACAAGAACCGGTTCAAATGTCTGAATTCCAAGTCTGTGAAGAGTGGGAGCACGGTTAAGAAGAACCGGGTGGTTTGCGATCACCTCGTCAAGAACATCGTAAACTTCGGGCTCGCCTCTGTCCACCATTCCTTTGGCTTCCTTGAATGTCTGAACCATTCCCCTTTCCTGCAGTTTGTTGCAAATGAAAGGCTTGAAAAGTTCAAGAGCCATTATCTTGGGAAGCCCGCACTGGTGAAGTTTCAATTCGGGTCCGACAACGATGACCGACCTTCCTGAATAGTCGACTCTTTTCCCCAAAAGGTTTTGTCTGAATCTTCCCTGTTTTCCCTTCAAAGTGTCTGAAAGAGATTTGAGAGGCCTGTTATTTGAGCCCCTTATAAGTCTCCCCCTTCTTCCGTTGTCAAACAATGCGTCAACAGCTTCCTGAAGCATTCTCTTTTCGTTTCTTACGATCACTTCAGGGGCTTTCATTTCCTGCAGTCTCTTCAGTCTGTTGTTTCTGTTGATAACCCTTCTGTAAAGATCGTTAAGGTCTGATGTGGCGAATCTTCCTCCATCAAGAGGAACAAGAGGCCTTAATTCAGGAGGAATTACTGGAAGAACATTTAAAACCATCCATTCTGGTTTAATATCGGCATTGAGACACGATTCAAATATTTTAAGTTTCTTGTTTATGTTGGTTTTCTTTTGGACATTCGCGTCGGTTTTGAGGTATGACCTTAAGAGATTGACCTGACATTCCATTCTGGTTTTATGTCCCCCTTTAGATGTTTGGCAGGAGGAGCATTGACAAGTTTGAGAATAGTGAGCCAAAAGCTGTTGAATGGCTGTTGCGCCTATGTTGCATTCAAAAGATTCTTTTCCGCACACTGCTTTGAGCGCTTCAATTGTCTTATCGTAAAGAAGGGCTTTGTATCTTAAAACCTTTTCGCCTTCAAGGTCTGGGTTAAAGACAAGTGTGTTATCGCTCATTTTCATAAGAAGTTCAAAAAGTTTAACTGAATCTTTTTCTCTTTTTGGGATTTTGTCGTATTCCCAGACGCACTCTTCAATGTTCCTTAAAATCTTGTTTCTCTCTTGCGGGGGGTCGTTTGGATATTTAGAGGTGTAGTATTTTTTTGCCTCTTCAACATCAACAACAGTAAATTTTGGATCTGTAACAACCCACTGTTCGTAGTAGTTGACAGATTCAACATCTTTTGTCTTCATTCCAAGAATGGTGGAAATTCTTGGCGGGGTTCCCTTTAAATACCAGATGTGGCTTACAGGGCAAGCAAGAGTAATATGCCCCATTCTCTCTCTTCTGACTTTTGATGGAATTACTTCAACTCCACATTTGTCGCAGGTGATTCCCCTATATTTCATTCTCTTGAATTTACCGCAAAGACATTCGTAATCGCTGATTGGACCGAATATTTTTGCGCAGAAAAGTCCGTCTCTCTCAGGCTTAAATGTTCTGTAATTTATTGTTTCGGGCTTTAGAACCTCTCCATGAGACCAAGAAAGAATGTCGTCAGGTGAGGCGAGTTTCAGTTGAATAGCCTGAATTTTGTTGATACTTTGAGATTTTTCAAGATAAGTCGCTTTTCTCAAGGCCATACTCCTTTCGGCTCAACCTTCGTTTTGAGCCTCTGCTACTTGTTCTTTATCAATAAGTTTGACCTGTATGCCCAATCCTTGGAGTTCTTTTACAAGGACATTGAAAGACTCGGGAACGCCCGGCTCGTCCGGGAATTTCCCTTTTACAATGCTTTCATACATTTTGGTTCTTCCAAATATATCATCCGATTTGACTGTAAGAATCTCCTGCAGGATGTTTGCCGCTCCATACGCTTCAAGAGCCCAAACTTCCATTTCTCCAAATCTCTGTCCTCCGAACTGCGCTTTTCCGCCAAGCGGCTGTTGAGTTATCAAACTGTAGGGACCTATTGCGCGAGCGTGAATTTTGTCTTCAACCAAGTGGGCGAGTTTCATCATATAGATTATTCCAACAGTGGTTTTCTGGTGGAAAAACTCTCCGCTCCTGCCATCCCTTAAATAGACTTTTCCATCTTCCGGCAGTCCTGCCTTTTTAAGCATTTCCTTGATTTCTTCTTCTTTGGCTCCATCAAAAACCGGCGTTGAGACATGAAGCCCAAGCGCTTTTGCCGCCCAGCCCAAGTGGGTTTCAAGAATTTGACCGACATTCATACGGCTGGGAACTCCGAGGGGATTTAAAACTATTTCTACCGGCGTCCCGTCGGGAAGGAAAGGCATATCTTCTTCGGGAAGAATTCTGCTGACAACGCCTTTGTTCCCGTGCCTTCCAGCCATCTTGTCGCCTTCTTGAATTTTTCTCTTAATGGCGATATAGACTTTCACCATTTTTATGACGCCGGGAAGCAGATCGTCTCCTCTTTCAAGATTCTCTTTCTTCTCTTTGAATTCTTTTTCAAGAATTTCAACTTTTCTTTTTGTTCTTTCTTCTATTTCGCTGATTTTCTTATTGATTTCAGCCGTAGTTTTCTCGCTTCTTGTCCTTATTTGAATTTTGGAAAGAAGGTCGGCGCGAATATTGGAAAGAATTTCCCTTGTCAATTTGTCTCCTTCGTTAAGAACTACCTTTCCGCTCTGTTTGTCAACGATCTTTTTGGCGCAGGTTGTTCCTTCAAGGAGGTCTGTAATGGTTTTTCTGTTTTCTTCTCTGAGAATTCTCATTTCATCATTGAGATTCTTTCTAAGAGAAGCAAGATATTCTGCCTCTATCGCCTTCGTTCTTGCGTCTTTCTGCTCATCTTTTCTCGTGAAGATTTTGACATCGACAACAACCCCTGAAATGCCCGGCGGGCATTTTAGAGAAGCGTCCCTATATTCTGCAGATTTTTCACCAAAAATAGCCCTCAAAAGTTTTTCTTCCGGGGTCATCTGGCTTTCGCCTTTGGGCGTTACTTTCCCGATCAAATAATCACCGGGCTTTACAGTGGCACCTATTCTTATGATTCCACTCTCGTCAAGGTCTTTGAGCATCTCCTCTTTTGCGTTGGGGATGTCTCTTGTAATTTCTTCTTTTCCAAGTTTTGTGTCTCTGGCTTGAATTTCAAGTTCTTCAATGTGGATAGAAGTAAAGCTGTCCTCCCTGACAAGTTTCTCTGAAAGCAGAATGGCGTCTTCGTAGTTGTATCCTCTCCAAGGCATAAATGCCACAAGAACATTTCTTCCCAAAGCAAGTTCACCCTGATCTGTGCAGGGGCCATCAGCCAAAACATCTCCCGCTTTGACCTGCTGTCCGACCTCGACAATTGGCTTTTGGTGTATGCAGGTGTTTTGATTTGAACGCTGAAACTTCGTCAAATTGTAGATGTTTGCGCCAAAGTCGTAAGATTTGTCGCTTTCCCCGCCGCTTACTCTTACGATAATTCTGTTTGCGTCAACTTGATCCACAATACCGTCTCTTTTGCAAACAAGGGTTGAAACCGAATCTTTTCCGACGATCAATTCAACATCCGTTCCAACAATGGGCGCCTGCGGTTTAAGCAAAGGAACTGCCTGCCTTTGCATGTTTGAACCCATTAGCGCTCTGTTTGCGTCGTCGTGCTCAAGGAAGGGAATAAGGGCGGCTGCGATTGAAACGAGCTGTTTGGGGCTGACATCTATGTATTCAACCTCTTTTCTCGTTGCCATTATCGCTTCACCCGCTTTTCGGCACTCAACTCTGTTGCTGACAAAATACCCGTTTTCGTCAACAACGCTGTTTGCCTGAGCGATAACATATTTATTTTCTTCCCAAGCAGTCAAGTAGAAAGCGTATGGAACCGCCTGAGGAATTTTCTTCTTGGCGTCTTTAAGCTTCTTTATTTCCCTTTTAAGATCTTCTTCAAGAACAACTTCTCCCATCTTGAAAGAACTGTCTCCGGGGAATGTTATTTGGTAGTGGTTGAGAACTCTTCCGTCTTCAACCTTTTTGTAGGGCGTTTCAATAAACCCGTATTTGTTAATTCTTGCATAGGTTGAAAGAGAGGAAATCAATCCGATGTTCGGCCCTTCTGGTGTTTCTATGGGGCATAGTCTTCCATAGTGGCTTGGGTGGACATCTCTGACTTCAAATCCCGCTCTGTCTCGGTTTAACCCGCCCGGTCCAAGAGCAGAAAGTCTTCTCTTGTGGGTGATTTCCGAAAGAGGATTGGTCTGGTCCATAAATTGCGACAACTGGGAAGAACCGAAGAACTCCATAATTGACGCTATCACCGGCTTTGCATTGAGAAGGTCTCTCGGCATCGCGGTCGTGAGATTTGAGATTGCGCTCATCTTTTCTTTTGTCGCCTTTTCCATTCTTGCAAGCCCGATCCTGATCTGGTTCTCAAGAAGTTCTCCTACGCATCTGACTCTTCTGTTTCCAAGATTATCTATGTCGTCAAGTTCTTCCGGGGTTTTTCTGACTTTGAGGAGATATTTTACTATCTCGCAATAATCCTCAAGGTTGAGGGTTCTTTTCTTCTCAAGTTCTTCTTCCAGTTGCTTTTCGCTGAGGTCTTTAATCTCGTCATAATGAAGTTTTGTCAGATATTTTAATGCGCCCACGACTGAAAAGTCATATTTTTTCCTGTCAAAGAAATTGTAATTGAAGAAATTCTTTGACCCTTCAGGTGTTACCGGGTCTCCCGGTCTGACCCTTCTGAAAAATTCAATATAAGCTTCCTCTTGGTTTTTGCAACCATCTTTTGAAGCAGTCTCAACAACTGCGGGACCTATTTCAGTTTGGTCTGCCAAAATGATTTCTATCTCTTTAAGCCCTTTTTCCATAATTTCAATTATTTTGGAGGGCTCAAGTTTCTGGCCAGATTCAACGATTACTTCTCCACTTTCTTCATCAATGATGTCCTTCACCGCATAGGCGCCCACAATGCTTTCTGGATCAATGCTTATATGTTTCACTCTCTTTTTGTTGAGTTTTAAAAAATGGCTTCTTTTTATTTTGTGCCCTTTGTGGATAATGTCTTCGCCGTCTTTTTCAATTTTTTCGGCAGAAACAAGATCAACTATCCTTTTTGAAACCTCTATCCTTGCTTCACCATCTTTAAACTTGATTATATCAATCTCATCTCCATAAAACCTTCTTAAAAGACTTTCGTTGTCGCCGAGCCCCATAGCCCTTAAAAGAACAGTGGCAAGCCCTCTTCTTTTTCTGTCAATCTGAAGGTTTAAAAGATTCTTGTTGTCAAGTTGTATTTCAACCCAAGAACCCCTTGAAGGGATAATTCTCGCTTCAACTTCTCCCCTTTGTTCGTTGAACTGGAAAAATACTCCGGGAGAGCGGTGGAGCTGGGAAACCACAACTCTTTCGGTTCCGTTTATAACAAAGGTTCCCTTTTCGGTCATCATCGGCATATTGCCAAAGAAAACCTCTTCCTCTTTTATGTCAAGAACTGCCGGAGGATTCCCAGAACCTTTTTGATAAACTTCAAGTCTCACTTTCACTTTTAGGGGAACTCCGTAAGTCATCCCCCTTTCCTGACATTCCTGAACGCTCGTTTTAATTCTCAAACCTACAAAATCATCGCACTGCGGACACCTTTTGATCGTCAGTTTGTTTTTCTGCCCGCATTTTTCGCATTGAACATCGTGCGCTCTTGTGTCTTTAACAATAATTTTCTCGCCGCAGTGACGGCAGGTCTGCCTTAAATGCTCAATTCCGCTTAAATGCCCGCATCTGCATTCCCAGTCGCCCAGCGTATAATCAACATAATTTATCGCGCATTCCCCTCTGAAATCTTCAATTGGGAAAATGGATTTAAAAGCCTCTTCCAGACCTTTTGTTTCTCTTTCTTCGGGCAGAAACTCCATCTGAAGAAAATCTTTGTAAGATTCTCTCTGCAGTTTCAAAAGGTTAGGGATTGGCACCGAATCGGATATCCTTGAAAAATCAAGCCTTTTACGTGTTCCTCTTTCAACAATCTTAGTCATAAGGACATCTCCTAACAAAAAGCGACTTATAAAAAATGATACACGGGCAGGGTATAAAGAGTTATCCCCTGCCCATTACTGAACCCTAAGAGAAACTA
>JAAZNT010000426.1 GCA_012798145.1 Thermoanaerobaculaceae bacterium
TACAATAAAAAAATCTTTTTTATGGTATCCTAATATGAGGGAGGATTTTTGATGAGTAAGTCGCTCTCAATAAATGAAGACGGCTCAATTCTGATTCCGAAAGAAATCGTTGAAGAGGTGTTCGGAAAAGCAAAAGAAGCTGTAATTCATATCAGAAGCCACTCTTTAACTCTTTCACCAATTTACATAGATCTAAATTCTGGAGAAATTCCAAACATCTTAAACCAATATTTTCAGGAAGAAAAATTGGGCTTTATAATTGAAAAACATTTCAGAAAAACTTCTTCTGAGGGGATTCAATTTGAAGGCGACTTATCAGTTCTTTCGCTTTCAGATGTTCTTCTTTTTCTCTCGGCGAGCAAAAAAACTGGGTGTCTTTTGATTGAAACAGAAAAGCCGTGGGGAATATTTTTCAACGACGGACATTTGGTTCTTTTGGCTGGCGAAGATTTCAGGTTTTCTCTTGCTGCAAGATTGCTTAGAAGACAGATTCTTACAGAGCAGGATCTTGTTGAGGGACTGAGAAAAAGCGGAGGAAAAGAGCCATTAAATACTCTTTTTTCAATATCAGGGCTCACAAAAGAGGAGTTTGAAAGAGAAAGAATCCTCACTTTTGAAGAAATGATTTTTCACCTTTTTGAGATAACTTCAGGGAAATTCTCTTTTCACAATGGAGAATTGGATACAAGCGTCGCCGTTCCTCTTCCGCTAAGCACAACAAATTATGTGATGGAGGCGATGAGACGGCTTGATGAATTTTCAAGAATTCAAAACCAGCTTCCTCCTCTTGATGCAGTTCTTGAAATTTCAGAGGATGTAACCGCTTCAACAAAACTTTCTTTTGAGGAGGAATCTGTCCTTGCGCAGGTAAACGGCAGAAGAACATTTCAGGAGGTTATTTTAAGTTCAAAACTTCAGGAAATTGAGGCGAAAAAATCGGTCGCATCTCTTCTTGCTGCCGGGCTTGTTAAAACTAAGAGAGGGAAGGCGGAAAATGTTGAAATCAAAAGCGCTCTTGATGAGGATGAGAAAAAGAAATTCACTGCAGTGATTGATTCTTACAACGCAGTTTTTTGCAATATTTTTCAAGCGCTTTCTGTTGAGGCGGGAGCGAAGACTATGGTAATACTTTCTCCTTTCTTCAAGGGGCTCGAAAAGGGGAGTTCAATTTTATACGGATTGAGTCTTGAGGAAGACGGAAGCGTAAATGGGGAAAAAATACTTCAAAACCTTTCGCAATTTGAAAAAGAGAAGAGAGAAGAAATTTTAATTAAAGACTTGAATGAACTTCTCTATTTTCAACTTTTCGCCGTCAAGAATTCTCTGGGACCTGAACTTGAGGAGGGAATAGTTGAGATGGCGAAAACTCTTTTAGGACATCATTAAGGGGATAAAATGAAAAAGAAAATTGGAATTTTGTTCGGAGGGAAAAGCGGGGAACACGAAGTTTCTATTCAATCTGCGCTAAATATTTTTGAAGCGCTTGACAGGGATAAATATGTTCCTTTTTTGATCGGTGTTGACAAAGAGGGAAACTTCAGATTTTTGAGCGGCTCATCTCATATTGTCAATAGAGATGATCCAAAAAGAATAGCAATATCTGATGAAGCGCCTATAGTTCAGCCGATAAAAGGCGAAAATTCAACGCTCTGCTTTTTCTACAACGAAAGCGGCTCTTTTGTAGAAGAAGTTGATTTTGTTTTTCCTATAATTCACGGCAACAGCGGGGAAGACGGTTGTCTTCAAGGTTTTTTGAAGTGGCTGGAGGTTCCTTTCGCAGGCGCATCGATACTTGGCTCATCCATAGGGATGGACAAGGATGTCGCCAAAAGACTCTTAAAAGAGGCGGGGGTTGAAGTTTGCAAGTTTTTTGCTTTCTCGAAAGGTGAGTGTGAAAGAGGAGAATATTTGAAATTTGTTGACAAACTTGGCTATCCAATTTTTGTAAAACCCGCATCCACCGGCTCATCATTGGGGATCAGTAAGGTCAAAAACCAACAGGAACTTCAAAGAGCGGTTGAAAGAGCGCTAAGTTTTGACAAAAAGGTGATTCTTGAAGAGGCTGTTATAGGAAGGGAGCTTGAATGCGCAGTTTTAGGCAACGATGAAGTTTTAGCATCATGTCTGGGAGAGATAATTCCCAAACACGAATTTTATTCTTACGACGCAAAATATGTTGATCCCGACGGGGCTGAACTTATAGCGCCTGCTGAACTTCCCGCAGAAATTGAAGAGAAAATGAAAGAAATCGCCGTCAAAACATTTAAAGTTCTTGAGTGCGAAGGAATGGCAAGGGTTGACTTCTTCCTCACAAAAGATGGAAAGATATTTGTGAATGAGATAAACACGCTTCCGGGATTTACAAAAATTTCAATGTATCCAAGATTATGGCAAATTTCGGGAATTTCATACAATGAACTTCTTGATAAACTTATTGAACTTGGCTTTCAAAGATATGAAAATGAAAAAAAATTGAAAACGACAGCGGAATTTTAAGAAGGAGGAAAAATGTCCAGAAATTTAGCACCGGTTGAAATTGTCTCTGAAAAACTTGAACAGGCGGTTCTTTTACTTGAGGAAAATAATATTGATATGTGGGTGACATTTGTTCAGGAAACCTCTGCTGGGAGAGAGAGAGTTTTTGATTACATCTCTGTTGGCGATTTAACTTGGGAAAGCGCAATAATAATAACCAAACAGAAAGATAATATAGTGATTCTTGGAAAATTTGATGAGCAGCCCTTCAGGGATTCAAAACTTTATACAGAGATTCTTCCATATGTTCAGGATTTCAAAGAGCCCTTTGGCGAAGTTTTGATAAAATTTAAGCCTCAAAAGGTGGCGTTGAATTTCTCATTTAACGACCCCTCATCCGACGGAATAACTTATGGGAAATATGTTTTTCTTGAAAACACCATCAAAGAGATTCTTCCTTCCTCAAAGATTGTTTCTGCGGAAGGGATAATTTCAGGGATAATATCCCAGAAAAGCGCAAAGGAAGTTGAATATATAAAAGAAGCGGTGAAAA
>JAAZNT010000028.1 GCA_012798145.1 Thermoanaerobaculaceae bacterium
CACTATCATCTCTGTGAATATTAACACAGATTTTTGCTCTCCTCTGGTAATTAGCAATTTCAAAATGAGAAACCCGCTTTGCTATCCAGTTGATTTTTCCAACATTCACTTTTAGGTCTGTCAAAGAAAACCCTGTTGAACCTATGAAGAAAATCTTCTTATTTTTTGCTATGGAACTTTTCCCTATTTTTTCAACAATTTCTCTTCTTTTAAAATATCTATTGCTTATTGATCCAGAAATAAATATATCGATATCCTTTTCCTCTGTTGAAGGAAAATAAACCTCATCATCATACCCAAGAGGTAGCCAACAGGAATTATTTTTGTATAATGAACAATCCTTTTTATCAGCACAGAATATAAAATCCGATATATCAGCACACTGCTTCTGAATAGTAGAATCTATTAAAGGATCATATAAATATGTGAAAAGATTGCATTTTCTTCTATTTAAAGTATTTAAATTTTTTTCTTCAATCTCATTACCCCTCATAATCAAAACAAATGAAAAGCCACCATCCGAAATTTCTTGTCCATATTTTTCAACTGTTTTGTTAAAAAGCAGTTTTATCTCTTTTTGATACCCAGGGTCAGCAATCCTGTGATAAATTCTTTCAATTAAAGAATGTTTATTAGAAAAAATAGTCTCATCATAGGTTTCAAGAAGACAAATGAAACCAAGATTTTCAAATCCCTTCTTAAGACCAAAGGGTATTCCCCCTGCTTCTTGGGCAATTATCAATATAGGCTTCATTAGCGGATATTTATAACAATTTTGTTTTCAATATTAACCATCATAATTAACATTCTATGAAATGTTTTCCCAAAATAAAATATTTATGTGTTTCCAGTTGATTAAACTATTTTCTTTTTTTATTTTTTCAGTATCTAAAAATTTTGACTTTAAATCATAAATTGCACTTGCATTTTGTTGGAGAAAATATTGAATCCATTCTCTCTCCGGAGTTTCAAAACCCATTTTATCTTTTCTCCAACAAATTTCTTTAGGCAATAACTTCTCGCTCGCTTTTCTTAGGATAAATTTCTGCCATCCACAAGAAATCTTGCAATATGATGGCAACGAAACAACTCTATCAATAAGATTTATATCATCAGCAAATGGTGTTCGGCTTTCAATTGAAAAAGCCATCGAATTTTTGTCTTCGTATCTCAATAACGCTCTTAACTGCCCACCGCAAAAATCGCTTTGAAGTTTTTTGTTAAGAGAAAATAGAGTTTTTTTTAATTCTTGTGCTTCTGTATAAACTTCTTTACGATAATCATTAAAAAAATCTTTCTTTATGAATCTTGGCTCTTTGAAAATTCTTTTTCTTATATTAACAGTGTCATTTAAAAAAAATGCTTTAATAGGTTCTTTCAATAATCCTTTGAAGATAGATAATGGTGATACTCCTCTTTTTGAAATAGCATAATATATTTCTTTTGAAAAGATTTGGGGCTTAAACTTGGAAATGCTTTGAATCAAATAATTATTAAAATAGTTTAAATACCCTCCGAACAATTCATCGGCGCCTTGTCCATCAAGAAGAACTGTAATGCCATTTTCTCGGGCAAGTTTCATAACCCTATATTGTGCATAAACGCTCGTTGAACTAAATGGCTCTTCTTGAACCTGAATTAACTTTCCTACATCATCTAAAAATTCCTCTTTTTGCGGATATACAAACTTAGAATCAAACTGATATTTGCTTTTGAGAATCTCAACAAAACGACTTTCATCATATTTTTTATTGTTATATGCAGCAGTAAATGTTTTTTGCAAATTTTTTAGTTGAAAATTTTGATGTTGATTCCCGTCACTTAAAATCCTGTTAACATTTGCTACTATTGTAGAAGAATCAAGTCCGCCGCTTAAGCAAGAGCCGATAGCCACATCGCTTCTAAGCCTTATTCTGATCGATTCTTCGATCAGTTTTGAAATTTCATTCGCCTCTTCATTTATAGATACTATTTTTTCTTCTTGTTTACCAAAATAGTCGCATTCCCAATATTTTCTTATTGTAAGAATGCCATCAAAATTAACTATGATGTTATGAGCAGGAGGCAGTTCATAAATCTCTTTATAGAAAGTTTCCTCAGTATGATTTGTCTTTCTTAAAACAAGATAATCCCAAACAATTTTTTCATTATGATTGAAATCTCTTATTGCTTTCAATGCTCTAATTTCTGAAGCAAAGACAAACTCTTTTTTATCATTAAAATAATAGAATGGCTTAACACCGCTTCTGTCTCTGGAACAAAAGATTGCTTTCTTTTTAAGATCAAGAATTGCAAAAGCCCACATTCCGTTAAACTTTTCCACACATCTTTCACCCCATTCTTCATAAGAATGCACTATTGTTTCAGCATCGGTCTTTGAAACGAAAGTATGCCCTTTCTCTAAAAGTTCAGCTTTTAATTCAATATAATTATAAATTTCTCCATTAAAAATAAGCCATATTGTTCCATTTTCATTACACATTGGCTGATGACCCAAAGGAGATAAATCTATTATTGAAAGTCTTCTATGCCCAAACAATAGGATTGGATTAGGCAAATTCTCTTTACCTTGAACCAACGACTTGGATGGCGAGTAGAGAAAATCTCTTCCTATTGTTTCTTGGGGTGTATCATTGCCAAAATATATTTCAGTTTGATTTTTGTCTAAGTCAAATGAAAGATATCCTTCATCATCTGGACCTCTATGTTTGAGAGTTGAGTTCATTTTTAATATTTTTAAATAGTCCTGTTTTTTGCCGTTAAAACCAACCAAGCCACAAATTCCGCACATTATTCTACCTTACTGATTGAGTATTTAGGTATTATTTTTTTAAAACTCTCTTTTATTTCTGAAGGAGATAGATTTTGAATTGATCCTCTTAAAAAGTTTAATTCAGAAATTAGGTTGTCTGGCATAAAACTTTTTGCGGTGAGTATTTTAGCCCTTACTGCCTGCGTCTTTTCTTCCTGCTCAGTCATTAAATCCTCGTGAAGTTTTTCACCCGGCCTTAAGCCAGTAAAAATAATTTTGATATCCTGCTCTGGAATCAACCCCGACATCGTAATCATATGCCTTGCCAAATCAACTATCTTTATTTGCTCTCCCATATCAAGAACGCACAATTCACCATATTTACCAAGTCCGGCGAGAAGAACCAGCCCGACTGCTTCCTCAATTGTCATAAAGTATCTTTTAATTTCTGGATGGGTGACTGTTACTGGACCACCTTTGGCAATTTGTCTTTTGAACAGTGGAACAACTGATCCTGCGCTTCCGAGAACATTTCCAAACCTTACTGCACAAAAATGGGTTTTTCCGAGTTTCGCTTTTTCTCTGACAATAAACTCCCCTATCCTTTTAGTAACACCCATAACGCTGGTGGGATTAACCGCTTTATCTGTTGAAATGAAGACAAACTTTTCTGCTCCGCAATTTAAAGCCATATCAGCAACATTTTCTGTTCCAAAAATATTGTTTTTGACTGCTTCTTCGGGAGCGATCTCCATCAATGGAACATGCTTATGCGCGGCTGCGTGCAAAACATCTTGAGGTTTATATTTTTCTCCAAGATAAAACATTTTTTCCCTATCCCTGATGTCAGCAACTTCGGGAAAAATATCAATATCGGGATATTTTTCTTTTAAATCTCTATAAAGAAAGTAGAGTTCATTTTCGTTAATATCAACAAGAATTATCTTTTTAGAGCCATATTTCGCCAACTGCCTTGATATTTCGCTTCCAATTGAGCCAGCCCCGCCTGTAACTAATGCAACCCTTCCTTCAACGAGATTTCTGACTTCTTTTTCTTCAAAAGGAACGCTTTCTCTCGGCAGAAGGTCTTCAGGCTGAAGGTCTTGAAGCATCGATGCGCTCACCTTATCTTGAAGATAGGCAAAGGATACGGGAAGAACTTTGTATCTTAATTTTAAATCTTTGCATTTGTCAAGAATTTCTTTTACTTTCTTTGATTCAAGTTTGGGTATCGCTATCAAAATGTCTGTAACTTTATGCTTTCTGGCGATTTCAGAAAGCTCAGCAATTGTTCCAATAACCTTATGCCCGCTCAATATTTTTCCCACTTTTCTGGTATCGTCGTCTATGAAACCTACAACTTTATATGAGTGTTCTCCAGACCTTCTTAGATCTCTTAAAAGAAGTTCTCCCGCGCTTCCAGCTCCAATTATGAGAGTCCGGCGAATATTTTTTCCCTTTGACCTCTCAAACTCGATCAGAGCATAGTTTAAAAATCGCGGGAAAAATCTGTATCCGCCGAAAAGAACAGAGGTAATGAAGAATTCAAGAGCCACCACCGACCTTGGCGGATGGGGCTGTTGAGCAAAAACAACTAATGAAAGAAAAATTAGCGTTCCTAATAATGTTCCAACCGCCAATCTTAATGCGTCGTGGAATCCCGCATATCTGAAAGACCATCTGTGAATCTGCGAGATAAATATTGCAAAGACTCTTGCTATTAACAAAAAAGGAAGCAATTTGAAAAAATTCTGCCATTCTTCTTCTGGCAATTTTCCTTCAAATCTGAGTTGATATGATGCAAAGAAAGAAAAAGTAACAAGAGATATGTCAATGAAAAAAAGAAAAACATATCTTAAAATAGGATTTTCATAAATTCTTGAATAAATTTCCTTTTTTTCAACTTCTTCAGCCATTTTTCCATCCTTCATAAATTTCATCAATATCAGGAGGTGGATTAAGTTTTGGAAAGATTACGCCTAACAGAGTTCTTGTAATTATCTTTACATCATAAAAAATTCCTCTTTTTTTAATATAATCCAAGTATCCATCTGCTTTATACTTTGAAAGATACTTTGAATAAAATTCTTCTGGTGATTCCGCTTTCTGAAGAAGTTCCTCTTCGTTCCTCAACTTTAAAGTTACTGGGTCAGTAATTCCCGGTCTGACTTTTAAAATTACTTTCCATAAATCAGGATTTAATTCAACATATTCTTTGACTTCAGGCCTTGGCCCAACCAGAGCCATTTCCCCTTTCAGCACATTTATTAGTTGAGGAAATTCATCAAGTTTGCTCTTCCTTAAAATTTTGCCAATTGGAGTTATACGCACATCATTTTTTGTTGTTATTTTGGGACCATCATTGTCTGCCTTCATTGTCCTAAATTTGAAGAGGACAAATTCTTTGCCATTCAATCCAACTCTCTTTTGCTTAAAAAATATTGGACCTTTTGAGGTCAACTTTATCAAAACAGAAACCAGCAGCAATAAAGGAGACAAAAGAAAAAGCCCCAGAAAAGCCGCAATAATGTTTACCCAAACGGGAAGTCCCTCTTTAGTTTCTATATTCTTCGCAGATTCTTCTGACATTTTCAATCACATAATCAATCTCTTCATCTTTCAAGTCTGGAAATATTGGAAGACTTATCAACCGATAATAAACCTTTGATGCTGTTTCAAAATCTGATTCTTCGTATCCATAAACTTTTTTGTAATAAGGATGCATATGAAGCGGCATCCAATGGACAGAAGTCAAAACTCCTCTTTCTTTAAGTTTGTCTATGAATTCGCTCCTGTTGATGGATAATTTTTCAAGATTCAGTTTAATATAATAAAGGTGCCAACTATGAATTCTATTTATGTCCTCAGGAGGTAATTCAATTTCTTCAATGCTCTTCATTCCTTCGTTATATTTTTTTGCAACCTCTTCTCTCTTTTTTCTAAAAAGTTCTGCTTTCTTTAATTGATGAATTCCAATCGAGGCGGCGACATCGGTGAGGTTGTATTTGAACCCCGGCGCTACAATTTCATAATACCAGTTTCCAGAAGATGAAAATCTTTTCCAGGCATCTTTTGATATGCCGTGAAGAGACATAATTCTCATTCTTTCCGCCAGTTCTTCTCTGTGAGTTGTCGCCATCCCCCCTTCGCCTGTTGTTATTGTTTTATTTGCATAAAAAGAAAAACAGGTAACTTCGGAATCGCCAGAACCGCATATCTTCCATTCATCTTTTTCTGATTTTCTCCAACCAGCAGGAAAACTGTGTGCGGCGTCTTCAACAACCCATAAATTGTGCTTTTTGGCAAATTTATTTACCTCCTCCATATTCACCATCATTCCGCCAATATGAACAGGAATAATTCCAACAACTCTCTTCCTGCATTTTTTTAATCTTTCTTCTGCATCAGCAAGGTCAATGTGAAGCGTATCGGGATGCACATCCACCAAAACAGGTTCTGCATTAAGATATCTTACAACCTCTGCTGTTGCCGCAAATGTCATTGTGGGAACAAGAACCGCCTCGTCGCTCTGGAGATGAAGCGCTTCAAGAGCGAGGTGAAGAGCAGCAGTGCAGGAATTTACAGCGACGGCAAAAGGAGCATTCACTGCTTTAGCAAACTCTTCTTCAAATTTTTTCGTTTTTGGCCCTGTTGTCAGCCAGCCAGATTTAAGAGTATCCAAAACCTCTTCTGTTTCTTCCGCACCAATTATCGGCCTAAAAAACGGAACTTTCATTTTCACTCCTTAATAAAAACTCCTATTAAATGTGTTCTTAAAAAAGGAAAACTCTCCAAGAAAGACGCCAAAAGAAAACTTACCGGTGCAACCATTCGGGATATTGGGGGAGCAAGAGTTGTTCTTTTTAAAAAGCCTTTCATTTCTGGAAAGAGTTTTAAAACATCACTTTTCTTTAAACCTTTTACATTGGGATTGTGGGGATTATCAAAGGCAAAATCATAATAAAGAAAAACCCCTCCTTTTTTTAAAACTCTTTTTATTTCGCTTGCAATATCACTTCTCATCTTTTCCTCTAATATAGATGTAAAAAGAGTTGAAGCGAGAATTAAATCAAAAAAATCATTCTCAAACGGCATATTGGAGGCATCTCCAACGAATAAATTTGCTTTAGGCAAAATCGCTCTTGCCTTCACTGCCCTTTCTTCATCAAGTTCTATTCCGTATAAATTTTCCTCCCTAACTCCCCAACTAATCAAGGTCCCAAGCCATCCTAAACTGCCATATCCAACTTCACAACATTTACTTTCATTGTTTGGGAAAACATTTTTCTCGTAAAGCAATTCAATTGCAGTTTTTTCCCTTGAAAACCTTGTATGAAGAGCAGATGGATTCCAAATAGCATACCTATCCTCAGGTATTTCTCTTCTTCTTCTTTTATACTCTTTTATTATCCTTTCTTTTTCATTCATTTGCTATTTTTTCTGTGAAAAATACCGAGTAGAAAACCAACTCCGTAACTGATATGTAATAAGAAAAAGGAAAGCGAAACTAAATAAAAATGCAAGAAATTATTATCCAAAGAGCTTTTTATTGAAAAAAAAATGTTGGACAGAATATAACTTGAGTAAACAAACAAAGGGAAAAAATATCCATAAGGAGCAAAAAAGAAAATTGGAGAAATAATTAGTGAAAGAAAAAAAATTGCTGGAACGAAATGGCGAACTCTTAATACTTTTGGATGTTTTCTTATCACTTTGACCTTGTAAAAGCCATATTGAAAATATTGCCTAAATACTGATTTAAAACTACTTCTACTAAAATATTTTGATTTTATATCAGGAGTCAACAAAATTTTTCCGCCTTTTTCTATAATTCTTAAATTGTGTTCATCATCCTGATTTCTTACCAGTTCTTCATCATATAACCCGACGATATCAAAAATCCTTTTAGGGCTTGCTGGAAACGGAACTGTATCAACAAATGTTTCTTCGTTTTTTAATGTTCTGAAAGCAGAATTTCCCACTCCAAATCTGCTGCTCATTGCAATTGCTATCGCTTGGGCTACCTTTGTTTCTCCCACAGTTTCAATTGGACCTCCTACAGCCCATATTTCTTCATTGCCAAGCAATTTCTTGGCGCCGTTTTCAATAAATTTTAAATCTATTTCGCAATGTCCATCCACTCTGACAATTATATCTCCTTTGCTTTCCTTGATTCCTATGTTCATAGCGGAAGGGGCAATTTTTTTTGGATTATCAAGCAACTTAATATTTGTGTATTTTTGCGCAAATTTTCCAACAATTTCTCTTGTTTTATCTTCGGACATACCGTCAACAACAAGAATCTCCATCTTATCTTGCGGATACGACTGATTAAGGCAAGAATTTAAGCATTTTTCAATAAATTTTTCTTCATTCCTTGCGGGAATGATTATTGACACAAATGGCTTACTCTCTAACATTCTTAATTCTTTCAATAAATTTGCTAAGCAACAAACCAACTACCATAATCACAAATATCTTCACGCTTATTGAATACCTTGCTTCCATATGTCCAATAGCCAAAATTGCATTCTCAGAAATAAGACAGAGATATACTGGAAATATTTTTTTAAGGAGAACATCATAAAAAACTATAAAGCCTATTATTGCCAAAATTAATAAAAATAAATCTATAAAAATAGTCATAACCTTCATTTTAAGTGATTGCTCTGTTGGAATCATTAACCAAAAAGAATATAACCTCACAAAGTAACCTCTGATCGCCTCTAAAGGTTCTTTTCTTATTTCATCCAATGCTATTTTCGCTTTTGCTTCTCCAAGAGGTATTTTTTGCTCTTCAGATAAAATTTCTGCTTCTCTCATCTTTATTTGCCAATCTTTAAAGCTTTGCATTTCACCACTACTTTTTTCATTCCAAAATGTGAGGAGGAGCCACCTGTCTTTTGTTTCATAAAAACCTTTAAGAAGTAATTCACCAAATGCTCCTTCACCCAATACAGCAGGGTTCCTAAAATGATAATAATTTCTTAATGCCCAAGGTGACAACAAAATCACTGCGCCTAAAATTAGCGGGATTATTCTTTTTTTTGCTCCTTTGAGAAGTTCCTTTTCAAAAAAACTTTTAATTGCAAGCGATATTATTAGAGCAGAAATTAAGCTTATATGCTGGCTTTTGGAAAGAGATGGTAGGGTAATTATCATTCCCAGCAATAATACTTCAAAAAAATTCAAATCTTTTATGAGCCATATTTTTATAGTGCAATAAGCTGCTATAACAAAAAGAAATGTCGTAAAAGGTTCAGTAACAAGCTGCTGAACATAAATATATCCAAAAGGATAAAGCGCAACCAATAATGCAGCTAAGAATGATTCTTTCTCTTTAAAGCCCGCAAAAAGTAGTGTTTTATATAAGATGTAAGGAACAAATGCAACAAGAATAATCTGCATAATTACAACTGCAATAGGATTGCACTTGGTAAAGAGGTATATTAGTGCAACAAACAACGAATAAAGCGGAGGCCTCAGAGCATAAGGCGTAACACCATCTAAGGTGTATCCCTTAAAAGAAAGAAGGTTTTTTGCAAAAATATCATATTCTTTTCCGTCACTACTAATCGGTTCTCTATGACAGAATATACAAAAACAAATCGAAATGGCGATAGGAAAAACAATTAAAACCATAAATTTTGCGTTTTTTGATTTTATCATTTGAATGAAATCCATACTCCTAAAAGTATTATTCCAATTCCAATCCACCTTGAAAGTGGAATTTCTTCTCTAAAAAATATTTTGGCAAACAAAGGAACAAAAACAAAAGTTAAAGCAATAAAGGGATAAGCATAACTTAGTTTCAATTTTCCAACAGCAAGTATCCAACAAGCTGCCGCTAAACCTGCGCAAAACAACCCGCTTAAAACATAAATATTAGTAGATGACTTTAGTAAATATAGCATAATTTCTTTGCCTGTCATCCAATTACCGACAGCATAAGTTGAAACACCCTTCTTTACCAAAATCTGCCCCAAAACAGTAAAAAAAACTGTCAAAGTCAAAAAAATGAATGAAAAATATTCTTTGTTAATCATCATTCCTTTTCGCAACGATAATAATAGAAGTTCCAATTGGTAATTTAACGCCTATTTTCAGAAGAAATCTTTCAAAACGATTTACAAAGTTCATAATCATATTGATGATAAAAGAGGGGTTTAGTTGCCTATCCATTTCTTTGCAATACGAAC
>JAAZNT010000029.1 GCA_012798145.1 Thermoanaerobaculaceae bacterium
ACGATTTACCCAACACTTTAATTGATTTTCAAATAAAAAGAGCGGCTATTCCAAAATAAGTAGTCAGCGTAAATATATCTGCAGTTGCAAGCACTGCAGGGCTCGCCGCCACTTTGTAATTAAAATTCAATGAATGAAGAAGCGAAGGCAGAGCAAGCCCAATAAGCGATGATGTAATGACAGATAGGGCAACAGCCGAGCCGACTATCATTCCTCCACGCAAATCCGAAAGCCAGAAAAATATCAAAGCCGAAACTAAAATTCCAAGAAACGCGCCAAGAATCAATGAGCCGCCGATTTCTTTCCTGAGATTATTTAAAAACCACCGCCAGTTTGGTTTTCTGTTGTGAAGTGCCTGCAATGTGATTGTCATAGTTTGCGTGCTGACACTTTCCCCAAGAGCCAAAACAAGCGCTATAAAAAATGTCAGCGTCTTATCTTTTAGCAATGTATCAACAAAAATGTATGTCAAAATCGCACAGAAAAAGCCGCTTGCAACGGTTGTCGAAAGCCATTTCACCCTTAAAAAGAAAACCTTTAAAAGGGAAGCGCTTTTTAACTGAGAAAGCTCATAACCGAGAGACTCAAAAACAACATCCGCCTGCCTTTTGTCCTCAAGATCTTGAATATCGTCTGCAACTGCTCCCAAATCCACTACACCCTTTAATTTCATTGCTTTGTCAACAACCGGAATGGCAAGGAATCTATGTTCGTGAAACTTCTCCAGAAGTTCAATAAGAGAAGTGTCTTCAAAAACCGTTATCATTTTTTTTACCATTATATCCTTTATCAAGGTGTCCTCCGAAGACATCAGAAGCCTTCTGGTAGGAACGACACCAAGAAGTTTTCCCCCTTCATTTACAACATAAAAATAGATTATCCTTTCTGAAGGGCAACAGGTTCTTATGCTATTTATTGCCTGAGAAACTGTTTGCTCAGGAAGAAGACGCGGAATATCCTTTTTCATTAATTCTTCCGCTCTTCGCTTATACAGTGATTTGAAGTGTCTTTCTTTTTTCAATTCTGCAAACGCCTTTGAGATTTCAAATCTCTTCCGATATTAAACTAATTACAAGTTTTAACTAACTAAAGTTTTTGAAGAGCGCTTTCTATTCTGTTAAGCCCTTCTTCAAGATTCTTCATTGAAGTCGCAAAAGACAGCCTTATATGTGAAGGAGAAAAAAATGCTTCGCCGGGAACAACAGCGACATTCGCTTCTTCAAGCAGATAGTAAGAAAGAGTGTAAGTGTCTTTAATCGGCTTTCCGCTGTGTTTTTTTAAAAGATATTTTTCAACATTGGGCATAACATAAAATGCTCCTTTTGGATTTGAAACCGAAATATCTTTTATCGCCCTCAACCTTTTAACAACATAATCCCTTCTTTTCTCAAACTCTCTTCTCATCATTTCAACATCTTGAGAACATTCTTTCAATGCAGTTACAGCCGCTTTTTGCACAAAAGAAGTGGCGTTCGATGTGCTGTGAGACTGAATTCTTGAACAAGCGGATATTATCTCTTTAGGACCTGCCGCGTAACCAAGTCTCCATCCTGTCATTGAAAACGCTTTAGAGAAGCCGTTAATTAAAATTGTTTTTGACTTGACAT
>JAAZNT010000427.1 GCA_012798145.1 Thermoanaerobaculaceae bacterium
CTGTGAATCTTCCTGTAACAAGACTTTTTGTTGAAGAGGTTATTAAAGAGTGCAGAGAGAAAAGGATTTCAAGGGCTGATATTCTTGCTTTTGAGTTTGAGATGGGTTTGATCCCAAATGTTCAGGAGGATGCAAAAGCGCAAGGCGTTGACCTTGTTCTTAAATATATTCCGAGAGAGGTTTTTGACAGGAAGGCTGTTGAGAAAAATCAGATCGCTTTTTATGATGTGAGTTATATTGAAGTAAAACCGCATATAAAAAAAGGCGCAGTTGCTGTTGAACTTGTTGATTTTTCTGTTTTTTATAATCAGGACACTGTTGAAAATGCGGCGTCAATGCTTGATAAGGGAAAGCATAAGATAGTTGTTGAGGGCGGGAAAATAATAAAAGTTTCAAAAGATAAAAATGGGATAGTTACAAAAGAGGTTTTGACAAAGAAATGGACAGACTGGATTGATTACTGGTCTGTTGATTTTGATTACGAGAGCAAAAAGGAAATTATAAGATTGGTCAAAGAGCCCGCCCTTCCTAAAAGCCTTCCCGAGCATATTCAACAGCCTTCTCTTCCTGTTTATGAAGAGGTTTGGACGGGCGATTATATTTTTGAAAACGAATGGCAGTCTTTTAGAACAAAAAAGGATAGAACTCTTGAATTGAAGACTCCATTTCACGAATGCCCTTCAGGAAGATACAAAATAGCGGTAAAAGTTGTTGACATCTTCGGAAATGATACAATGAAAGTGATTGAGGTAAAAGTATGATAATACCCTTAAGAAATATAAATCACGATGAGCAGGGATTTGAAAGTCTCTGCGATTTATACGACAAAACAAAGACTTTTTTTCTTGAAACGGTTGAATTTGATATGTCTAAAACGACTTGGTTTGACGCCGATATGTGCGCTCCTTTTGGGGCTATTCTTTATAAACTTGGCGAGATGTTAAACACTATTAAATTTTTACACATTAATCAAAAGGTTAATGAAATACTTTTAAAAAACGGTTTTTTAAGCCATTATGGGCAAAGCAAAATTCCTGACTCTTATTCAACTACAATTCCCTATTTTCGTTTTGACGCAAAAGATGATCGTTATTTTGCTGTTTATATTGAGCAAAAACTTATGAACAGAGATGAAATTCCTAATATGTCCTTAGGGCTTAAAAAGAGGTTCAGAGAGAGCATTTTTGAAATTTTTAGCAACGCTGTGATTCATTCGCAGACAAAACTCGGAATTTTCACTTGCGGGCAGTTTTTCCCGAAGAAAAATGAAATAAGTTTCACTGTCGCCGATGTTGGGATAGGAATTTGTCAGAATGTAAGAGAGCATATTAAAAGGGATATTGCCCCGGAAGAGGCGATAGAATGGGCTACTCAAGAAAGGAACACCACCAAAAAAGGAAGCATACCGGGCGGACTCGGCTTAAAATTGCTTAAAGAGTTTGTGGATTTGAATGGCGGCTCAATCCAAATTGTTTCGCAAAACGGCTATTGGAAAAGAGAAAAAAGGGTAACGGTAAAAAAGAGGTTCGCCAACGGCTTTCCTGGGACAGTTGTTAGTGTTAAAATAAACACCTTAGACACCAATAAGTATTGTCTGGCAGAAGAGTTAACAGAGGCGGATATTTTTTAAGGAGGAATTTTAATGACCGAAAATCTTATCATTAAAGTATATGAAGTTGTTGGTAGTGAGCATTGCGTCGCCTCAAGCGACGGCCAAATTGTTTTTGATAGAGTCTTAGCAGCGCTTGAAAAGCAGAAAAAAGTGACCCTCTCATTTCTAAATGTTACAGCCCTTACCTCCGCTTTTTTAAATGCGGCAATTGGACAGCTTTATGGAAGATTTGATGAAAAAACAATTAAGAAGTTGCTTTCTGTAAAAGACCTTCAAAAGGATGATTTGGCATTACTAAAGCGCGTTGTGGATACCGCCAAAGCATATTTTAAGGATCCAGATAAATTTGAAAAAGCGCTAAAAGATGCAGAAAAGGAATTTTAA
>JAAZNT010000428.1 GCA_012798145.1 Thermoanaerobaculaceae bacterium
AAGATTACATTTTTATCCCAAACAGTTACGAGCCAATTGCAAGGGTTGATTTTACAATGACGGAACAAGACACAGGAGATTGCCTGAGGGTTTCAAAATCAAGCCCGAATGTTGCTCTTGATTGGACGATTTATTCAGGCTCGGGAAATTTTGTTGTTCGCCGTGGGATTATAGGAGACTTTGGCAACTATTCCTTAATTTTCGGACCTTCCTCTCTCAAGGTTTGCAACGATGCAGTTTTAGAAGACACAACTTCATATTGGTACGACATAAAAAACAAAAGGTTGACCGATACGCTTTACTTCTACCATTCAGACCATCTTGGAACTCCGATAGCGATGATGGATACCAGTGGCACGCTTGTTTGGAGAGCAGAACATACTCCGTTCGGAAGTATCTATGCGCTGACCGTCGGAACGATTGCGAATAATCTGAGATTTCCTGGACAATATTTTGATTCAGAAACGGGATTATTTCAAAACTGGTTCAGGGATTATGAGGCAAGGATTGGGAGATATTGGGAGGTTGATCCCTTCAACTACAATTTGAAAGCCCGCATTTACTGCCGCAATGGTATTAGCAGACTTGAAGTACTTAATGAGCAACCTGCTAGGGCTTATTTTAAGTCCAACGATCTCAAACGAATGGGTCTAACTGAAGTAAATCGATTCTCTTATTCTAAGAACAACCCTGTTCGCAGCATTGACCCATTTGGCGAGTACACATTTATTAATTTCCCTCCTGGAAAAACAGCAGACTTGGATGCTAGCATGACCCGTGCAATAAATGGACTTAAAGCTTGCTGCAATTGCATCCGATGTGCAGATGCCGCTAACAAACTAAGAGAAGCACACATTATCTATGATCAGGGATTAGGTTCAATTTGCGGTGCCACATGGCCATTTATTGACCCCAACGGTTTCCATGTAGGTCCTGGTATATTGCCGGGCCATCACTGCTGCGCCGCTCAGACATTTGCAGAGGAGGCACTTCACTTAGCAGGTGCGAGCGACAGCAACAACGAAGCAGGACAAATTGTGGCAACCTGTATTCCCTGTCGCTAGTTTTTAAATTGCCTTAAGGCTGGAAATTCTTTTTTCCTGATGGAGGAGCCCATGAAATTCAGAGATGGTAAACATTTCATAACATTTTATCTTCTGTTTTCATACCTTTATCTCATTGTTAACTATTGTTACATATCATTGCCCTCACAATGGATTCTTCGCAAAACCAATCTAACCCCGCAGATTTTCAAGATATTGGAATTCCTGCTAAAGCCAGTAGGATTTAAAAACTGGCCGACAGCCATATGTGGCCTAATACTCCTCTATATGCTTTCGCTTATCCCCGTCGCGCTTCTTTTATTAACTGAGGCAGTGTTAAGAGCAATATGGAAAGAAAAGTCCGTAAAAAACAAGTGGTTACTTTCGACCATCTGGATAGCGATTATCCTTATATCTCTTTTCTTTTTAGGACCTTTCTATCAAATTTCTAAGTAGCTGAGTTGGGAACGTGTCTTGAATCTTGAATTGTTTACTTGAGAAAATGGAAAAAGAATTTTTTTCAAAAAAAATCTACTGGGACAATATAAAATCAAAATCTTTGGCTGACACGCTTTACTTCTACCATTCAGACCATCTTGGAACTCCGATAGCGATGACGGATACTTCGGGAACTTTTGTTTGGCGAGCAGAACATACACCCTTCGGTGGAATTTATGCTTTGCCCGTTTCCACTATCACCAACAACCTTCGTTTTCCTAGACAATATTTTGATTCAGAAACAGGATTATCTCAAAACTGGTTTAGGGATTATGAGGCAAGGATTGGGAGATATTGGGAGGTTGATCCGGTTGTCGTGCAGAGCCAATCTACCCCATATGCCTATTCTAACTTGAATCCTGTTCAAGAAATTGATTTTTCCGGCTTGCAAGGGTCGGTTTCTTCTCCAGAAGCAAAACAGACGGCTTTAGTTTGTTGCCGCAAGGCTAAGGTTCCTGGGAATCCAGGATTTAAGCATTGCTATATTCAAATTGGAAAAACAAAATACGAATTACAGCCTGGTTTCCCTCCAATATATGGTTATACGCGAAAAGTCACTTCTGGCATAGAGCCTGGGTCTGACTGCGAAACGACATCAGGTTGTAACCTGAAGGATTGTGTTGACAAGGCTTTTCAGAATTATCCGACAAAGTCGGCTTATAGCGCCCGCTCCGGGCCGAACAGTAATACTTTTGTAGCAACAATCGTCAAGGCTTGCAAGTTGAAAGCACCATCTTGTGCTAACAATAATCAGGCTCCCGGCTGGACTGCGGAGGCTCCAAAATGAAAAAGCTTATTGCTTCAAACTGGCTAAAAATCGTTCTTGTCATTTCTTCTTTTAGTATAGCAGTGCTCTCTTATGTCGGATATGCTTTTTCCCCTTTTGGTCCAACATGCGCATCTTTGGGTAATTTGTTTTTATTCTGCCACCATCTTGTAGAAATAAAGAGTGATGATCTTTCATGGCAAGTGGCATTCGTCTATATGCTAGGCACATCTCTTCTTCTTATCGCTACAGGTTTGCCATTTACTTTAAAAGTGCCAAGGGATGAGCAAAAAAGCTTGAAAACATTTTTTATTGATTGTTCTTTCATTCTTATTACCCCCGTGGCTTATTCTCTTGGTTTGTGGTTTTTAGCACCGGCTCTTCTTTTAGCCATACTCTTTCTTTGTTCACTTTTTATCAGGCATGAGAAATTGTTTAATGTTCTTAGGGTAATTTCCAGAACCTACAGCGCATTAATTTACATTGCCTATGCAATCGCTTTGCTCTTGTGGCCGATAATGCGGCCTGAAGATATGCCTTAGGAAAGGAGCAATCCCATAAAGAGAGAGAAAATTTTGGAGATCGTGTCTTGGATCTTGGATTTTCCCTGCAATTAAAGAACAGCAGGCAGGAGAAGAGGGAGGTTGAATCAAGCCTTCCTCTCCTCTCATTTGTCGAACCACAGCGACAGGAAGCGAACCTGCGACATATTCTTACGATTTTAACGGTAATGTTATTAACGATGGAACTCACACATATCAGTTCAATCAAAGGAACAGGTTGAATAAAGTTGACAGTGGCACAACGGCGATTTACAATTATGATGGAGAAGGTAGAAGGGTGAAGAAGACGATTGGTTCAACAAACATTCTTTATTTTTATGATAAGGAAGGCAAACTTCTTGAGGAATACAATCCATCAACGTGTGAAGGAAAAGATTACATTTTTATCCCAAACAGTTACGAGCCAATTGCAAGGGTTGATTTTACAATGACGGAACAAGACACAGGAGACTGCCTGAGGGTTTCAAAATCAAGCCCGAATGTTGCTCTTGATTGGACGATTTATTCAGGTTCGGGAAATTTCCCTGTAAAACGAGGCATAATAGGAGATTTTTCAAATTATATAACTCTTTCCGAACAATCATCAAAAACCTACAATGACCCTGTGCTTGAAAACACAACTTCATATTGGTACGACATAAAAAACAAAAGCTTGACCGATACCCTTTACTTCTACCATTCAGACCATCTTGGAACGCCGATAGCGATGACTGATACTTCGGGAATTTTTGTTTGGAGAGCCGAACATACACCCTTCGGTGGAATTTATGCTTTGCCTGTCAGCACAACTCAAAATAATCTAAGATTTCCGGGACAATATTTTGATTCAGAAACGGGATTATCTCAAAACGGGTTCAGGGATTATGAGGCAAGGATTGGGAGATATTGGGAGAGTTATACAGTAAGCGTAGAACAGTCCAATTCCTATCTTTATACTTAAATAGAGCATTTTAGTACCATCGATCTCCTGAATTGAACAAGCCAATAGAAACATTTCAAAATTGAAAAGATAAAAGTATCTTCGCTTTAAACTTTTTTTTAAATATCTTTTTTATTTCTTAGCCATTACAAAAAGGTTGTCTATATTAACTTGTTTAAATGTTAAAAAATTCAACAACACAGCTCCAAGCCACCACAAGTTTTTCACAAGGACTTTCAGGTTGTCGCTTTTTCCCGCCACTGATTGAATTGGGGGAAGATGAACAAAATGGATATCTTTAAAACCGCATTCGTAAAGAAGTTTTTTAATTGTCGCTTCTTTGTAAAGATTAAGGTGATCTTTTGCTTCGAGGTAATGACTTCTTTCTTTTTCCCCAAAAAATATTTTTTTTAATCTGCTTTTTATGAGTTGAACCTCGCCGTTTGGTGTATGCAAAAACAGAACACCATCTTTTTTCAGCAATTCTGCGCTTTTTTTTAATATTGACCGCTGTTCTAAAAGGTGTTCAATCACATCCCACATCGTTATAATGTCAAAACTTTCATTTTCAAAGCCCATTTCCTCAAGTTTTCCGCAAAAGAAATTTTCAAGGTGAAGTTTTTCTTTTGCGTATTTGTAGCCCCCTTTTGATATCTCCACTCCGTAAGATTTCCACCCTTTTTCTTGGGCAAATTTGACAAAAAAGCCAAGTCCTGCTCCGATATCAAGAATTTTGCCGCTTCCATTTTTCATAAATCTTTTTGCGAAAGATTCATACATTTTTTTATGGGAGATGTTCCAATACTCCACCGCTTGGCTCTCGCTTTCAATGTTCTCAAAATAACCGTCGTAGTGAGCGTTTCTTTCAAATGAAGAAAAAAGGTGACCGCATTTTTTACACCTTAAATAGTCAATGTCAAATTCTTTAAAAACCGTTTTTGTTTCGCTTGTTTGGCAGAAAAGGCATTTAGCCACTAAATTCTATTCCTTAAACTAATATTTTCTTTCGCGGCTTGCTCATTCGTTTTTCAATATCAGAAATGTCCTTTATCAAATCCTTGGATATGATCTCAACTCCGTTTTTCTTAACAACCACATTATCCTCTATTCTTACCCCTATTTTCTCTCGCTGATTGTATAGCCCCGGCTCAACGGTAATTACGCAGTTCTCAGAAAGCGGCTCATCAACACTTCCGCCATCATGGACATCAATTCCTATGTGGTGGGAAACACCGTGAAAGTTGAATTTGCCAAACCCTTTGCTAATAAAGAAATCTGCAACTGCTTTGTTTACATCTCCGATTGAAACCCCAGCTTTTATTGTGCTTATTGCTATTTCCTGCGCCTGAAGAACAACCTCATAATAGCGCTTTTGCTCTTTTGTAAATTTGCTGGATGAAGGGTAGGTCCTTGTCAAATCAGAACAGTAATTTTCTTTCTTCGCTCCAAGGTCGCAAACGACAGTTTCATTTTTTCCTATCATTTTCCTGTTCTGGTTGTAGTGAAGTATTGTCGAGTTTTTCCCTGAACCTATTATAGTAGCGAAAGATTCTCCCTGCGCTCCATTTTTTGTGAAAACATATTTGACAACCGCCTCCACTTCGTATTCATACATACCCGGTTGAAGAATGTCCATAATTGCGTTTTGCGCTTCTATGGCAACATTGACCGATTTTTTGATTTTTTCAATTTCGGAAGCTTCTTTTACATTCCTTTGTTTAAGAGCCACGCTCCTTAAATTTTTTGCCATAACGCTTGGCATCTGTCTTCTAACATCATCAAAAAAGCGAACAGCGTTTTCAGAGCCAATTGTTAATGGAATTGACAAGTCAAGATAGATCTCTTTAACAATATTGAGCGGTTTTGCAAGAAAATCAAAAAGTTCATAGTTTGAAAGAACTGCTCCAAATCCTGTTTCTTTGATCGCTTTTTTCCTTGCTGCGTCAGCGTTTCCCAATTTATCAAGGTGACCCGACGATAACTCCATCAGTTCCCACCTTGCTTTAAGCGGATTGGGCGGGGGCAGAAATAGAACCTCGGAAAAATTCTTTCCGTCAAAAAGAATAACATAAGCAGAGTTTTGTATCTCTATTCCCGTATAATAAAAAAAGTTGGAAGCAACTACTA
>JAAZNT010000429.1 GCA_012798145.1 Thermoanaerobaculaceae bacterium
AATCCTGTTTCCAGTTTCACAAATAGCGCTTAAGTGCCTTGGCGCAATGTATCCAGCAACACCCATTACAGCAAAGTTATACATTTTGTCTCTCCTTTAGGATGGAATGATTTTTGCTTTTACATTCAACTTCCTATAAACACCCCTCGTATCAATTATTAAGGGAACAACATTTCCTATCTTCTTATAGTCAACATTTGAATGGTCAGTTACAACGACTGCGGCATCATATTTTTTGAGGTTTTTGTGGTCTATTGTTATAGATTTTTTTCCTGCCATTTTCATGTGTTTTCTTGTCTCAGGACAGACTGGAACAAAAGGATCGTGAAAATCAATTTCTGCGCCTAATTCAATCAATTTTTCAATTATTTCAAAAGCAGGAGTCTCGCGAGCATCGTCGATGTTTTTCTTATAAGCGATCCCCAATATTAAAATTTTTGAGCCATTGATAGATTTTTTCATTCCGTTTAATCCTGATGAAACTTTTTCAACGACATATTCCGGCATTTTCCAGTTAATTTCTCCAGCAAGTTCTATAAACCTTGTTGAAAAGCCATACTCTCTGACTTTCCACGACAAATAAAATGGATCAAGAGGAATACAGTGTCCGCCCCAGCCGGGACCGGGGTTAAAACGCATAAAGCCAAAGGGCTTTGTGCTCGCTGCGTCAAGAACTTCCCAAATATCTATTCCCATCTTGTCGTAGCCAATTTTCAACTCATTAACAAGCGCGATGTTGACAGCCCTAAAAATATTCTCTGTCAGTTTTGTAGCCTCGGCAGTTCTTGCATCTTTAACTGGAACTACTCTTTCAATAAATTGCGAGTAAAAAAGTGTAGCCAACTGACCTGCTATTTTACTCACTCCGCCAACAACTTTAGGGGTCGTTGTCGTAGTAAAATCTTTCCTTCCGGGGTCTTCTCTTTCTGGAGAAAAGGCAAGGAAAAAGTCCTTTCCCTCTTTCAAGCCGGTTTTTTCAAGCATCTCTTTCATAAGTTCGTCTGTCGTGCCCGGATATGTTGTAGATTCAAGCACCACAAGTTGATCTTTTCTTAAATTCTCCCTAATTTTTTCTGTTGTGGAAATTATATAACTCATATCTGGTTCGCGTTGAACCGTCAGTGGTGTTGGAACGCAGACCAATATTACATCAGGTAAAGAAAGTTTCGAGAAATCCCAAGTGGCTTCAAAATTTCCCGACTTCAACATTTTTTGAAAGAGTTTTTTATCAAGATGCTTTATATATCCTTTTCCCGCTTTAAGCATTTCAACTTTGTTTTTATCAACATCAAAGCCGATTATCTTGAAACCTTTCTCATTCAAAGCAATAGCAAGCGGAAGTCCTACATAACCAAGCCCTATAATCCCTACTACCGCTTTGTGAGATGTAATTTTCTTTTCGAGCGAAGAATTACTCTTTGCCATTTTATTCTTCCCTTTCTTTAAAATTATTAAATGTCAATTTTAACCCTTCTCCAATCTTTACTGACGGTTCAAATCCGAGCAAATCTTGTGCTTTCTTAACGCTTCCGCAAGATCTTTGAATATCATTTTTTCTCCCATTTACATAAACTATTTCAACTCCATTTGTCAATTTTGAAACTTCCTTAGCAAGACAGTTTATTGAAGTTTCAATAGAAGAACATATATTAAAAATTTCATAATTTCTTTGAAAAAAATTAGCGGCAAGAAGATTGGCATTTGCGACATCTTTTACAAAAGTGAAATCTCTTGTTTGTTCGCCGCTTCCTTCAATAGTAATTTTCTTTCTTTTTAAACTGTCGTTTATAAATTTTGAGATAACAGCGGCATACCTTCCATTTGGATTTTGTCTCGGTCCATAAATATTAAAATATCTTAGTACCGAAACATTTATTTTCGTTTTTTGACTTATTTCTTTAAGAATTGCTTCTCCTGCCATCTTTGAATATGCGTAAGGAGATAATGGATTCAATGCGTCGTTCTCGCTTAATGGAATTTTTTTGTTGTCTCCGTAAACCGCACAGGATGAAGCAAAGATAATTTTTTCAACGCCTTTTTTATAGGCAATCTTTGCGATTTTAATTGTGCCGCCTATGTTGACATCATAACATTCTGCAGGATCCAATTCTGATTTAGGAACAGATATGAACGCCGCTTGGTGAAAAACCGTTTTGACATCTTTTAGCGCATTATTAAGTATTTCCTCATCTCTCACATCGCCAATTAATAACTCAATGTCAGATCGAAAATCTTTTATATTCTTCAAACTTCCGCTTGAAAGGTTGTCTAAAACAGAAACACTCCAGCCATTCTTAAGCAGAAGTTCAACAATGTGGCTTCCAATAAAACCACATCCTCCTGTAACTAACGCTTTATTTGTCAAGAAATTCTCCCCATAATGCCTCAAATAGTCTTTTTAATATACTCGTGTAATATGTCAAATATAATGAGAAAATATTTTTTTTCTCCCCATATCTTTTCTTAAGAAAAACCTTATTTGGGAAAAACCAAATCAATAACCATAATAGTTTTTTGCTAATTCCATCAATATTTTTGAACTCATTTTTCAATTTTATTAGGGCGCTCTTTTTGTTACTTTGGGCTTCAGAAATAAAACAATCTGAATTGTTATCGGTCAAAAGAATTGAATCAAGTAATTTATAGGAAAAATCAATTACTTCCTTCGTGTTTGATTCTTCAGCGATTTCTTTAATTCTTTTTTGGTCTAACCTGTCTCGTAACAATAAAAGATCAAGAACCCAAATCAGACGTTTTAAATTATGATGGCTCTGAAATGTATGATAACAGAGGTAAGCGTAATTTGCCTCATTCGAAAAGCCGTAATATTTTATTTTGCCATTGTTGCGAATTACTAAATTAGTAGGAGTATAAAATATTTCATCATATTTTCTTCTTCTGTCGCATTTACCAAACCTTAGGCTATGGTGTAGTTCAACCATTAAACCATTACTCTCTGGTGGTATTAAAACTAAATCTTTTCCGTAAATCATTGGAAATTTTATAGAACGATATTCGTAAATTCTATAACCCATTTTTAACAGTTCATTCAAAGATAGGTCAAAATCTTTCTGATTTATAACAAGAATATCAAGGTCGCTTGAAGGTCTCAACTCGGGCTTTGGGTAAAGGTTGTCCTGAAGATCAATTCCTTTCAGAATGACAGGAACTATTCCTATTTCATTTATTCTTTTAATAATAAACTCGCTTTTCCTCCTTAAAATCTCATTCGCTCCAAGAAAATGAAAGTAAATATTTTTTAATTTTGTTTTGACTTTTTCATCTTCAATTCTCTCTTTGCATTTATAGTAATAATATGGAGCAACCTTCTCTTTTAAAAGAAAGTCAATGAAACCACTCAACTCTTTTTCATTTCCCGAAATTTTTTCTTCCGAAAACATTTCGGAAATTGCTTTTCTCCAATTAATGTATGTTTCATTTTCTATTTTATATTGCATATCTCGGAAGCTTTCTTAAAGTGGCTTATATTCTCTTATTAAATTCAAGTTAAATTTCTTAGAACCAATTAATTGTGTAAAAATAATCGCTGAATTTAAAACAAAATACCTCTTGCTTGCATCAATATTTATAAATTTATTTTCTCCTTTTTTAATTAAATAAGGGTTTTTAGTGTTATGAAAAAAAGTATTGCTGTTATTAGTTCCAATTGCCATTTCAAATTCTTTCTCCTCCAAAGATTCAACTTCTATCTTAAAATCCCTTGTCCCTTTTGGACATCCTATGGAGATGGAGTAAAAATAGCTGAAATTTGCTTCTTCGGGCAAATCTTTTGATTTTAGATATGTCAAATTGCCGGGATACTTGTAAAGTTCAGTTTCTGGGTCTAATCTTTTGTAAAGAAATATTGGCGCAACTTTCGGGGTTTCAAGCCAAAATGTTCTCGTTCCGTTTTTATATACAAGTGAATATGTAAAATTTGCCACTTTTCCCTTGCTTTTAATTAAAAGATAATTTTCAATTTTATTTGCGGTAGTATCAAAATCTGAAGAGAACAAAGAATAGGCGCATAGAAATTTTGCCGCTTTTTGAGGATCGGATTCTGCCATCTCATACCACAAAGTCGCCAGTCTTGTTTTAATTCTTTGATAAACACCCTTTCTTCCGCATCTGTGGCTTCTCATCATAGCAATCTTGTAAGTTTCTATTGCGTCATCAATTTTGTTTTGAATTACGCATTCCTCCGCTGTCTTTAAAATGTTATATGCTCCTTGAACAAAATCCTGCGGAAAGGGTCTATCGTAGCTGCTATGGTTAAAAACAATAGCCATTATTGACAAAAACAAAGATATTAATAATAAAACTTTATTCATCTTGTTTTTCCTTCATTTAGGGCATATATCAATACAAAAGTTCCCGCAAGTGGAAATATATGAAATGTCATATCAAACCACACTCTCAACAATTCGCTTATCAATACTGCCGAGAGCCAAAAGCCCTTTCCATAATTTTTCAAAAAAATCATATTTCTTCCAATTATATACAATGAAAACAATAAGGCACCCAGCAAACCAAAGATTCCTGCTTCAAAATAACTTTGGAGGTATTCGTTTTCAAGAAAAACATTTCTCATCTCATAAAAAAGCGGCCAGTCAACAATTTTTGAAGGAAAAACATCTTCAAAGGAACCTATACCATTCCCAATAATGCTGAACTCGGAAAAAACATTCGGGTTCATTCTTACCCTTACAGCATCGGTTATCAGACCGCTCTGTATCAAGAATATGCAAACTGCTCCAATCAATATAAAGTAGATAGCACCTGCACCAAGAATTATTTTTTTCTTTTTGCTAAATCCAAGTTGCAATAAGAAAAAGCAAGGAAGCAATGCCAAGAAAAGGAAATTTCCCCTTGATGACCCGCTAACAACAAGCGCTCCTTGAAGAATAAGAATTGCTCCGATAAAAATATACATACCTATTTTGTCCATTTTTTTTCGAGTTCTTTGGGCTTTTCTCCAAACCAGATAACAAAGTATTGGAAAGGTAAGGTTTATAAATGCTTCTCCGTGGTTGGCGTTGACAAAAGGTCCAAAGGCGTCTTGCGCTCTTGCGCTCTCTCTTATCCATAAGATGTGCGTTCTATGCTCAATGCCTTTTTCAATGAGGGCAATCAGCCCAACACCCAAACCTATAAGTCCGACAAAAAGGGCAAGTCTCCTCAGTTCGCTGTTTCCCTGCCTCATTACATCTTCAAGTAGAAGGATGAAGCAGAAAAAAGAAAGAAGAGCAATCAACCCACGAATTGTGGCAACGGGCGTTCTTGTTAAAGTCAAAAATGACGGCAGTTTGGGAGTGTATCTTTGGCTTTCATAAGGCGCTTCTGTTTTTTCAAAAGGATCAATTCTGTATTTTTCGCTTTGAAGAAGTTCTTCCGCTTTTGCTGCGTCTTCATAAATCTGTAGCCGACTTTTGTCAACTACTTCCCAAAATGCGATTGGAAATGGAATAAGTTGAATAACGCAAATCCCTATCAAAAAAGCCACAAAAACGGCAAAAATGTTCAATTTTTTAGGCCATTGTAGGAATTCGTTGTCAATGTAGCAGACAATCCCTGCGCCTAAGAAAAGAAACACCTCGCATGTCGCAACAGCCCAATTTTCAGTGCAGCCAAAAGCAAAAGATGAGAAGAGAAAGAAAATTGCCAGAATAATTAATGAAATAGTCATTCAAATAAAGATTTCTTTTTTTCTTTTTTTTCAGAGAATATTATTGACGGCATTTCTGGAAGAGTTTCTTCCAACGCAGTTTTTGGCTTTCTTATGGGGATTTCATAATGTGATGTGTCATAAAGTTGTTTGCTGAAAAATCCAGCAAAAAAGCCTTTTAGAATATGAAAAGCGCACCTAAAGTGAAGTGTTATAAACGCTCTTGCAATCCTAAAAGGACATCTTCCGAAAATGGAAATTAAAATAAAAACAAAATATTGGAAAATATTTGCATAAAGCCTTTCAACCCAAATCTGGTTTCTTATTGAAACATAGTTTATCAGGGGATCAAACAACCTTTCTTTTGTTTTGTCTTTATGGCGAACGACTGATTTTGGGATGACTACTATTCTCCAATACTCCTTTTTAGCCCTCAGCCCTATTTCAACATCTTCGTAATACAAGAAAAATTTTTCGTGGAATAAGCCCGCATCTTCAAAAAATTCCCTTTTAAAGAGGACAGCGTTGCCCTCAGGAAAATCAACATACTCAAAATCTTTTCTTACGCTTTCCGGGTCGCCTTTATAAAATCTTCTCTTGGCGCTTCCGCTCAAAAGAGATATTTCTCCTCCAAGCGACTGAACGCTTTTACCATCTTCTGAAAGAGTTAAAGGACAGGCGATCCCGCATTTTTTCTGCGCTTGAAGCGCTATGAGAAGTCTTATTAAAAACTCACTTTCCAATTTTATGTCGGGATTTAATACAAGAAAATATTCGGCTCCCCACTCAAGTCCTTTTCTTATGCCTATGTTACAGCATTTTCCGTATCCATAATTTTCTTCTGCTTGAATAAAATATTCATTTGGCTTAAGATTTGGCTCAATAATTCCTTTTGCGTCTTCGGTTGATTTTGAATCAATTATGTAAATTTGTCTTTCTCCCCCGCCTTTGATATTTCTTAGATCGCTTAAGAGGGAAAGCGTTTCGCAGGAAGAGTTGTAGTTCACTATAACAACGCAAATTTTTGAAAATTCTATTTTCATATCAGTTCAAAATATCCGAAATGCTATTTATTAACGATTTTTCAACCGCATCAAATGAATAATTTTCTTCAATTGCCTTTCTTCCTTTTGCTCCCGCTTTTTGAGCCATTTCCTCATTGAGAAAAAGCTTAATCATTTTATCTGCAAATTCTTTCGGGTCTTTCGCAACAAATAACCCCTCGCTTTCTTTAATATTTAGACCTTCAGCCCCCTCTGGAGTTGAAACTACGGGTATACCCAAAGCAAGCGACTCTATAATTTTATACCTGCTTCCTCCCCCCGTTAAAATTGGAGCAATTGAAAATGTCGTTCTTTTAAAAATTTCTGCAGGGTCTTTGAATTCTCCATACAAGACAACATCTTCATTATTTATTTTTAAACTCTTTGAATTCTTTCCCGCTACAAGAACCTTAGCATCTTTGATTTCTTTTTTTACACCTTTAAAAATTTCTCTTAAAAAATAATTGAGCCCTTCAACATTTGGAATATATCCAAAATCCCCTGTCATTGTTATTGTCTTTTCCTTATAGTTTGGGAAAAGCAAAGGATATTTTTCAATTTCAACACCATTTGGAAGAACATCTATATCCAAATCACCGAAGAGTTCAATATGTTTTTCTTTTTCATCCGGAGAAACTGAAAAGATTTTTGAAGCCCTTTTGATATTTTCTTTTTCATACCATTTCTGTTTTAGGAAATCATTGTAGTAAAGAAGATTGATCGGGAATGCTCCATTTTTATATCTTCTCTTGAGAACTTCAGAATCAATGTTGTGCTGATCCAAAACAATTTTTCTCTCATCATTTTTATTTACTGCTTTCATCAGCCACAACGCTTCAAGCCATATAACTGCATCATCATAATCTTTGGGAAGTGAATAAAGAATCTTCTTAAATTGCTTGATATTGAGATGTCTTCCAGAAGCGGGAAAGGCGACAAACGGCTCTTTCAATCTTCTTGCAATATTTGAAAAGATGCTTCTTGAAAGACTCTTTACAACGAAAAAATTTTTGCAATATTTTTTGGCTTCGCTGAGATCCGTTTCACCGCATTCCTGCCCAATCAGAACAACATCAGTGACTGAAGAGAGCGCTTTTAAGATAAGAGAAGTTCTTATTTGGGCGCCCACTTGAGAAGGAAATGGAAAAAAATGGGAAAGGAGCGCCACCCTCCTCAATTAAAAACCTTCTCTCCTTTTCTATTGAGCATAAAATCTTTTATTCCTTCCACAACTGCTCCAATTTTTTCTTTTTTATCTTTGCGTTGAAAAAGAATCCAAGCTGCGACTATCCTTAATAAATTAAGAAGATAGAAGAAAACGACAACAG
>JAAZNT010000430.1 GCA_012798145.1 Thermoanaerobaculaceae bacterium
CGAAAAGATTGTGAAGGTCTCCCAATGACTCTTGATAAGCGCCCACAAGAAAAACACCAAGATAATATGGCTTTTCATCCAATTCGTGAAGTTCAATTGTGTGCTTGACATCGTGCAAATCTATAAACTGATCAATTTTTCCATCTGAATCGCAAGTAATGTCGGCAAGAGTGGCTCTCCTTGTCGGCTCTTCCTTTAGTCTATGAATTGGACAGATGGGAAAAAGCTGCTTAACCGCCCAATGGTCTGGAAGACTCTGAAAAACAGAAAAATTGAGATAGTATGTGTCTGAAATGAATTTCTCAAGATTTTCAAATTCATCGGGTACATAGTCAAGACTCCCAACGACTTTTGCAAGTTTTTTGCATATTTCCCAGAAAATTCTTTCTATCCTTCCCCTATCCTTCAAAGACAATATGCCAACATTAAAAAGTGTCAACGAATCGTCCCTTATTTGAAGTGCGTCGTGGTAACTTTCCTGAAAATTCTTCATTGACAAGCCGTCAAGAACTTCTTTCATTGAGTGAACCAATTCGTGAGCATCCTCTTCAACCTCTATTTTTTCTCTCTCTTCAGCAAGTCTGCTCGAGCCAAGAACATTAAGAATCAAAACAGAATGGTAAGCGACAAGAGCCCTTCCGCTTTCTGAAATGACATTTGGGACAGGAATATCGTTTTCATTGCACGCTTCATTCACAGCAGAAATAACATCCGAAGCGTATTCTTCAAGGCTGTAATTTGCACTGGAAGGGAAATTTGTTTTTGAACCGTCGTAGTCAACCGCAAGCCCTCCGCCCACATCAAAATATTCCATTGGAAGACCCATCTTGCAAAGTTCTATAAAGATTCTTGTGCTTTCGCCAAGCGCTTCTTTGATGCTTTGAATTGATGTGATCTGAGAGCCAAGATGGAAATGAAGAAGTTTGACTGAAGACTCAATTTTCGCCTCTTTGAATTTCTCGACGGCTGTAATAATTTCTGAAGGGAAAAGCCCAAATTTTGATTTGTCTCCTCCTGAACTTTCCCATTTTCCCCTTCCCCTCGCAGTAAGTTTAGCCCTTATTCCTATGAGCGGTTTAACTTTTAATGATTTAGCCCATTTAATTATCAGATCAACTTCCGAAGGTTTTTCTACTACTATAAAAACCTGTTTCCCCATTTTTCTTGCCCATAAAGCCATCTCAATGTATTCGTCGTCTTTATACCCGTTGCAGATTATAATTGACTTTGGATTTGAAAGCGTTGAAAGGGCGATTAACATCTCCGCTTTTGTTCCTGCTTCAAGCCCGAAGTTGTATTCTGAGCCAAACTCCACAATATCCTCAACAACCTGTCTGCTCTGGTTGACTTTTATTGGATAAACTCCGTAATATTTGCCTTTGTATTCATACTCTTTTATTGCCTTGTAAAAAGCGGAGTGAATCTCCTCTATTCTCTTTCTTAAAATTCCCGTAAATCTCAAAAGGAGAGGCGGTTTTAGCCCTCTTATGCTTAAATCCTCCACGAGTTCTCTTAAATCCACATGCAACGATTTCTCTTTTGAAGGAGTAACAATAACATTGCCTTTCTCATTGATTTCAAAAAAACCTTTGCCCCACTCTCTGATGTTGTAAACCTCTCTCGCTTTTTCAATTGACCATTTTGAAAGTGAGGTGTCAGATTTGATTTTAAGTTTCTGCATCTTAATAACCCTCCTCAAAAACATATTTTAAGACATATTTTAATATTGTCAAAAACATTCTTCCTTCACACCCTAAGCAACTTAAGCAGATGAATTTCAACTGCAGTCCAAGGTTCAACGGGGTCCCCCTTTATCGCTTTGTCCAAAAGTGCAAAACTTTCAAGAGAATTAAGAGTCTGCTTTTCGCTCCATTTTGAAAAATTATCTTTAATTCTTTGCAACTGCCAATACTGAAGCCCCTTTTCAACCATCTCTGGAGTTATCGCGCCAAATGAAACACCGCTTTTAGAAATGCTGTGAATTTTTGCAATATATGTCATCTGTTTCGCTATTGTTGAAACAAACGCAATTGGCGAAGCGGATGCGTCGTTTTCAACTTTCCTTATTGCTTCAGATATCCCTCGTTCGTCTCTTGACAAAAATTTCTCTTGAAGTTCAAAGATTGAAACGCTTCCGCCTGTTCCAAGAAGATCCAAAACATCTTCCTCTGTTATATTTTTTGTCTCCTCAGCCGCAAGACAAAGGATGTCCATAGCTGGTGGCATAAGGTGCAAATCTCTTCCCGCCCACGATTCAAGCATAAGAATTGCGCTTTCAGAAATATCAATATTTTTTTCTCTCACTCTTTTTAAAATATAACTTTTAGCAGAATGGGGGTTAAAGTTTTCTGGTTTTACAAGAGAAACTATTTCCTTCCATACAGAATCAATTTTTTTGTTTTTCTCTGAAAGGTCTCCTACATATTCAATGAAGAGATAAACAGAAGAAAACGGCTTTTTTAAAAACTCCGCCAATTTTTTTGTTGTCTCTTTTCCCATTTTCTCTGCGTTTTTAAGATATATCATTGAAACTGACTCGAAAATTCCTTGCGTCCTAAACAAATTCTGTAAATCTGATGGCAGAAGTTCACTCCCAAAAATTTTAGTAACTTCCCCTTCGTTTTTCCATTTTTCAAAAAATTTCTCTGCCTCGCTTCCAAAAAACCTGTCATTTGAGGCATAAGCAAGTCTAACAACAACTGGGACTGGTTTTTGCGGTTCTTTTTTCTTCACTTACGAAACTCCTTTGGGTCTAAAACATCTCTCAATGCGTCGCCCAAAAGATTATATGACAAAACAGATAGAAAAATCATAATTCCCGGAAATACTCCGATCCACCAAGAGTTCCACGATTTTTGGATCAAACTCAAAACATTTCCCCAAGAAGGCTCTGGAGGTTGAACACCAACGCCTAAAAAAGAAAGTCCCGACTCTGCAAGAATCGCTCCTCCAACACCAAAAGTCAAAGCGACTATTATAGGAGCAACAGCATTTGGAATAAGGTGCCTGAAAATTATAAAGCGGGATGATGCGCCCATAACTTCAGCAGCGCTTACAAAATCCGCTTTTTTTAGTTTCATAAACTCTCCCCTTGTGTATCTTGCAATCCCTGTCCACGATGTAAGCCCGATTATTACCATTAATGTCCATACATTAAGATATTTTGGTTCCATTACTGCCGCGATCGTTATTATAAGGAAAAATGTGGGAAAAGATAACATCACTTCTATCAGTCTTGAAATGATAATTTTGTCAATCGCACCTCCAAAATAGCCCCCGATACCCCCGATGATAACCCCTAAAAAACCAGCGATGAAAACAGCCACAAATCCAACAAGCAGAGAATTTTTTGAGCCGTAAACGAGTCTTGCAAAGATATCCCTTCCGTTGTCATCACAGCCGAAAAAATGCCTCTTTTTCAAATCTGGAGGAATTGAAATGTCATCAATGTTTGTTTCAAAAGGAGAATATGGGCAGGGCGGCAAAATACATTTACTGATTCTTCCATCCTTTTTTGCGTCTTCAATAAAGTAGGGGTTTGTCTGAAGTTTAAGGGAAATCTCGTCGGGTTTAAGAAATCTGTTGAAGGGGAACAAATCCCTGAAAGCGCTAAACCTTGCTTTACCATCGTAGATGCAGAAAAGCGGCTTATTGTTGGCAATCAGCGGAGCAAAATAGGACACAAAAATCATAGCCACTATAAAAAAGAAAGCGCATTTAGAACTTCCGCTTTTTAAAACTCTTTTTATCACTTCCCTCTCCTCGTTCTCGGGTCAACGATGAAATACCCCAAATCGGTAAGTGCGCTTCCAAGAAGGACAAGCGCAGCTCCCAAAACGCTTAGAGCCATAATAACGGGATAATCCCTTGTATAAACTGCTTTCAGGTATAACTGCCCTGCTCCGGGCCAAGAAAAAATTGACTCAATGATTACACTTCCCGCAACCATTTCAGGAAGAATCAACCCAAAAAGAGTTACAAAGGGGATTAGCGAACTTCTCAAAATATGGTTGAAGAAAATTCTTTTGAAAGTTGACCCCTTCGCCTTCGCTGTTTTAATGTAATCCTGATTCATAACTTCAAGCAATGTTGAGCGCGTGAACCTTGAAAGAAATGCAAAACCTGAAAGAGCCATACACATAGCGGGCAGAAAAGCGTGGTAAAAAAGATCAGCAGTGTATCTGAAAAAGCCAAAATTTACAGCATTGTCGCTGTGCATTCCAAAGAATGGAAACCACTTTAGTTTTACTCCGAAAATCAATATAAAAATTACTCCAATCCAATAGGAAGGAAGAGCGTAAAGGGCGTAAAAAAACCCTCCTGAAACTTTATCAAAAAGAGAATCTTTTTTAAGAGCAGAAACACAGCCCGCTGGAAAAGAGACAATTATCATAAGAAACAGCGAAAAAAAGTTTAGAAACAAAGTGGCGGGGATCCTTTCTCTGATGACTTTGTAAACAGGCCTTCTTTCAGAAAAAGATTCGCCCAAAGAGCCTGTCAAAAGGGAAAAAAGCCAATTTTTGTATTGAATCAAAACAGGTTTGTCAAGTTCATACTTTTGCAAAAGCGCCTGATAATCCAAAGGAGCCATTTTCGCGATTGCCTTTTCCTGAGACGCCTGAAAAACAGAAAAAGGCGTTCCGGGAGCAAGTTTCACAATTAAAAAGACCACAAGCGTTATAAGAATGAATGTCGTAAAGAGAGTTAAAATCTTTTCAAACAAAAACCTTGCCATTTAACCTCAAAAAATATTTTAACATAAAATAAGTTTTAGTTTTTCTAATAAGCCTCTTGCCCTGAAATGAAGAAAGTGGTATGGTAAAATTGGAAGGAGTTTGCTGATATGGTGGATAAAATAACATTTGAATCCCAAAAAAAGCAGATTGATGATCCTTTAAAAATGAAGAGTGCAGCCGACGAGAAAAATGTAATTCAAGAAGTTGACAAAATCATTAGTGACGCAATTGAAACAGGCGCGACCGAAATTCACTTTGAACCTGAACAGGAAGGTTATTTGATAAGGGCGCGGCAGGGAACATTGCTAAGCGAAGTGGGAAAAGTTCAAGAAAAACTAAAAGGAAATGTTGCAAACAGACTAAAAGTTTTGGGCGGTATGGACATAACAAAGAATAAAATCCCTCAAAGCGGTTTTTTTAAAATTCAGAAGGGCGAAAAAAAGATTGAGTTGTATGTTTACATTTTACCCACTCTTTACGGCGAATCAATAGTGATAAAAATTTCTTATAAAGTCAGCGCCACTATGAGATTAAATCAACTCGGGATGAACCCGAATGTTTTGAACGAATATATTAAAGCCCTTGCAAAAGGTTCGGGGTTGTACCTGATAACGGGGCCTCCCGGTTCAGGAAAAAGGACAACTGCTTACGCTTCTATTCTTGAAATAATTAAGCCACAACTTCTTGCTATGGGGTTTGACCCTATAATTAAATACGAGATAGCGGGAATGGTTCAAGGAAAACCCGAAGAAAAAAGCGAATTCACATTCGCTGAAGCAATATCGTCTTTGATGAAGCAAGAGCCGGATATCGCTTACATTGGAGACATTACAAACGAAAACGAAGCGAGAGCGACAATTCAAGGCGCTTTCGCAAAAAGAGTTGTCCTTGCAAGAATGACTGCAAACGACACAATAAACGCCATACAGAACCTTGTAGATATGGGCGTCCAGCCGTTTCTTCTTGCTGCGTCCTTGACCGCGATAATTAACCAGCGACTGATAAGGAAATTGTGTCCCGCCTGCAGAGTCCCATATCAAGTGGACGAAGCGATTCAAAGGGAACTTGGGATCAAACTTCCAGAAAACGCCCGCTTTTTCAAGGCGAAGGGATGTCCGCAATGCAACAACACAGGATATCAAGGGGTTGTCGCTCTCTTTGAACTCTACAGACCTTCAGAAGAACTGAACAAAATGATTGTGGCAAAAGAAACAATTCAGAGCATCAGAGCCCAAGCATACAAAGAGGGGTTAATATCATTAAAGAAAGACGGAATATCAAAAGTTTTAATGGGTCTCGCTACTCTTGAGGATGTTCTAAATAGTTTATAGGAGGGGAGATGGGCAACAAACTTATTTTAAGATTGAAAGACGGTTCAATGCTGAAATGTTCTTCAAGAATACCTTTTTCTGCTGCTTTTGAAAATGTTACTGTCATTGACGAAAAGGGAGAAGTGCACAAGATTCCCATTTCGGAAATTAAGGCGATCTTCTTTGTGAAAGATTTCAATGGCAATCCAAATTATAAGGCAGGAGCAGAGTTTGGAGAGGGCTCTCCCAAAGCCGGCAAAACTGTTTCTGTAAAATTCCACGACGGAGAGACGATCAAAGGAAAAGTGATAAATCTTGCTGAAGGACAGAACGGTTTTTTCCTTTATCCCGCAGACCCCCTTGACAACAACGAGAAGGTTTTTGTTGTTAGGAGCAATGCCCTTGAAATAAAAACGGAGACGGAATGAAGTTTTCTCTGGACACTCTTTTAAAAAACGCTCAAGAAAAGCACTCAAGAATCGTTTTCAACGATGATGCGCTTTCGCAGAGCGATCCAAACCAAAAGGCTTTTCTCGTAGTTTCCGAATATCTTCATTCCATTTCTCTCTTTTCGCTTGTTTCTTTTATTGAAAGAAATGTTTATTCAAAGGAAATTGCCGACCTCGCAATTTCTTTTTTGTATGAGCCATCCATTGTGAATCTAACAAATTTTCAAACCCAGCTTTTCACAAGATACAGGATACTTTTTGGTCAAGTATTTCCCTTCAAGTTTCAAGCGAAAGACCTTTTATCCCTTTATCTTAAAAAATATCTCCAGATCCTTGAAGAGTTCAAGAATTTGGCAAACGCAGAAAGAGAGACTCTTAATACTCCAGAAGCAGAAAAAATTCTTTTTGAAGCGCTTACCTTTTTTGGAAACAATTTTAATGTAAGCGTCGCTATGCTAAAACCTTCAAACAATGTTCCTGAAGGGCCTGAATTTGTTTCAATTTCAAACGGCATCCCTCTTCACCACAAACTTAAATCGCTTTCTCATCAAATTGAAGAAGGAATGTATTTCATTCCAGAAAGCGGACAGCCATTGAAACTCAACCCTTTTTTGTTTTCCGAAAACGGAGAATATTTCATATTAAGAATGCTGACAAAAGAAGGGGCTTTTTGCAGATCGCTCAATGGAAAAGGATTCAGACTTTTTCTTTCTCCGCAACTGCTTCTTGATTATGGCGAAATTCTTTTCAAACTGGGCGCTTACGAACAAGCACTTGTATTTTACCGCTCGCAAGGGTCTTCAAACAGAGAGATTTTAGTTGTAGCTTCAGCGCTCGCCCATTGCGTGAATTCTTTGGACCTTTTGCGACAAGGCGAACCGCTCCTCGCCGCGGCGGAGCTTGAACTTGCGCTTGCGATCAAACCAGAATTGCCTGTTTTATACCACGACCTTTCATCAGCATACCAAAAAGGAAACAACCTTCAGCAGGCGGCTTCTGTTATAAACAAACTGCTTGAAAAATTTCCGATTTCAGACGAAGGCTACATAGCGCTTGGCGACATTTACGCATCAAAAGGAGACTGGGCAAGGGCAAACAGAGCTTATGAGAAAAGTCTTTCAATAAACCCATTTCATCCTTCAATAGCAAAAAGAAAGAGTTTAATTAAGGATAAACTTGAAGCGAAAACTCAAGATTCTCAAAAAGCGGAATCTTCCATTGAAGATTTTCTTGAGAATTTCTCAGATAAGATAAAAGAAAAACAAAGAGAAACTCTGTTCGGTAGAGAAGAGGAACTTAAAAACATTATTGAAATTCTTTCTTGTAAAGATAAGAAAAACGCCCTGATAGTTGGAGAAGCAGGAATCGGCAAAACTCTTCTGATAGAAGAATTTATAAGTAGAGTCAATTCAGAAGAAGTCCCATCTCAACTGAAAGGGAAAAAATGCTGGCTTTTAAACGCAGGAAATCTTATTGCTGGAGCAAGATTCAGAGGACAATTTGAAGAAAGGGTTTTGGAAGTAATAAAAAAAGTCAAAGAAAAAGGAGACATTCTGGTAGTAGAAAACATCCATCAACTTGTCGGCGCATCCGGCTCAAAGGGAGGGTCTCTTGATTCATCATCCCTAATAAAGCCATATTTATCAAAGGGAGAAGTTACAATTATAGGAACAACAGATTCTGAATCTTTTTCTACAATAAAAGATAAAGACCCTTCTTTTCTTAAGTTTTTCAATCCAATAATGCTTGAAGAACTTCCTTTTGAAATAATCCAGCAAATAATAATTGACAGAAAAACACAGTATGAAAACTTTCACAATGTCACAATTCCTCCGGGTGTCTTTGAAAATGTTATAGAACTCGTTAAGATGTCAATTTCAGACAGAGGACTGCCGGAGAGCATTTTGGATTTAATAGACAGGAGCTGCGCCGCCGCTTTTATCTCTTTCTCTCTCAACAATTCTCCTCCCGTTGTAACAAGAGAACTTGTTCTCCAAACTCTTTCTGAAATGTCCGGGATAAGTTATGAGCGTCTTTCACGACTCACTCCACAAAGACTTTTAAACCTTGAAGCACTTCTTGCTGAAAGCGTCATCGGGCAGGAAGAAGCGATATCAAAGGTTTCCCGCGTCGTAAGAGCATGCAAACTCGGCTTTGACATTTATCCATACCGTCCCGACGGAGTTCTCCTGTTTGTGGGTCCCACCGGTGTAGGAAAAACAGAGCTTGCAAAAACGCTTGCAAAAGTTCTTTTTGGAGACGAAGAAAAACTGATAAGAATAGATATGAGCGAATACATGGAGCGAATAAGCACTTCAAGGTTGATAGGAACATCTCCCGGTTATGTTGGCTATTACGATCCAAATCAACTGACTGACAAAATAAGGAAAAACCCTTATTCCGTTATGCTTTTTGACGAGATTGAAAAAGCCGACCCTCAGGTCTTAAATTTGTTTCTCCAAATTTTTGATGCTGGAAGATTGACGGACGGAAGGGGAAGAACTGTGAGGTTCAACCACACCACAGTCATAATGACAAGCAATCTTGGAACTGACATTTTCGTCAAAGGAAAAGTTGGATACAAGTTTTCAGACACTTTTGAAGATGACAAAAGCCATGTTTTGAGAGAGGTAAGAAAATATTTCACTCCCGAATTTCTAAACAGAATAGACGAAATAGTTGTTTTCAAACCTCTTTCGGAAGATGATGTCAAAAAGATTGTCGACCTTGAGCTTGAAGATTTGAGAAAACGTCTTAAGGCGGAAGGAAAGGAACTTATCCTCACGGAGAAAGCAAAATCTTATCTTGCAAAAGAGGGATACTCTTACGAATACGGAGCAAGAAACCTTTCGCGGGTTTTAAGACGAGAAGTTGGTGAAATTATTGCGGAAAAGGCGCTTGAACCACAATGGGAAGAAAAAGAAATC
>JAAZNT010000431.1 GCA_012798145.1 Thermoanaerobaculaceae bacterium
GCGGATATTCAACATCAAGAGGTGATGAAGAAAATTGCTGGATTGTAAAACTGGACAGGTCTGGCGCTTTGGTTTCTGAAGGGCTCTACAATTTTGGCGGGGAAGACAGGGTAACCTCTATTGCAAAACTCCCTGACGGAAGCGTTTACGCCGCGGGAAAACTGAACGCTTTTGGAAGCGACGGCGCTTTCATTTCAAAGATAAAAAGCAATGGCAGCATAGACTTTATAAATAAATTTGCTTTTCCTTACACCACTTCAGTAAAATCAGTCCGTCTTGACGGGGCGACACCGTATTCAGTTGGGTTTTCGGGTTCAGATTCTTTCATTGAAAAAGGGGACAATGTTATTTCAAACAATATTGTTTCTGACGCAAGAATTTACGACTTTATCTTAAATCCAAACGGGGGATTCATTGCCGCAGGCGAGAAAGATGACAAACCGCTTTTGATCTTTTTTGACAGCAATTTAAAAGTAAGTAAAGCGTATTACATTTCTGCAGGCGCCAACTTCTCAAACGGACGGTGCTCATCAATCGCAAGACTTCAAAGCGGAGCGTTTGCTATATGCGGTGAATTTTCATCTTCTTCAAATTACAATTCAATTTTTATTTGCAAAATGTCAACAGATTACAACCTGATTTGGATGAATGTGTTAGAATCAAGAGAAGATTCATCAGCCAAAGGAGTCATCTTAACGAAAAGCGGAGATATCCTTCTTTTCGGAACATTCCGTCCAACATCAGGAGACCCTTTCGACGGTTACGCTTCATTATGGGGAAGTGACGGCTCTCTTTTGTGGCAGAAAAGGTATGGCGGAAGCGCCAACGATGAAATATGGTGCGCCGCCTCCCCTTCGAACGGAGGTTATCTCCTTGCCGGAAAAACAAAGTCTTACGGAAGAAATGGTGAAAACGGCTTTGTAATCAAAACTGATGAATTGGGAGATATTGACCCAACCTGCGATTTCATAAAAAGCGCCAATCTTTCTGTGACAGTGGCAGAACCCCAAAAAGATAGCGTTAACCTAACAGAGTATTCTCCCTCGCCCTCTTTGAACCCAGTCAAACAGCAGGACAAAGAGCCGTTGGGAACAGCTGATCTACTTTGCTACAACGGGCCGGCGATAATAAGTGTTACAAAAAAGGCAGACCCATTTAGACTTGTTTTAAGCGGAGCCAACTTCAGAAACGGCTTTTCTGTTTACATAGGTGAAAGTTCAACTCCGTGGACAAAAACAGCTTACATTGATGGAACTAAAGTGGTTTTAAAAGGAGGAAATTCTCTTAAGTCACAATTTCCAAAGGGAGTTCCAACTTTGATAAGGTTTTTCAACAGCGACGGAAGAGGATGTGAAATAACTTATACAAGATAGTAGAAGAAAAAGGCATTTTGAGATTTGCAGCCCAATTCTGCTTATTCGCTCATTCTTGAACTTTGGTGGAGCATAATTAAAAACAAAATTAAAACTTGATCTGTAATGTCGCCTGCCATCTTTCTTCATTTGGGATTTTTGCATCCGGGCGAAAATAAGCTGTATGGCTTAATTTCTGCCAATCAATTAGAATCATATTGTTCATCACCAACCTGTATGACACTCCCAATATGAGTCTTTTCTGAATATCTTGATGATTTTTCTTTTTAAGAATATTTTTAGTGTCAGGGTTATAATAATCAAATCTCGCCAATGTTCCCCATTTCTTTTTTTCGCCCAATTTTACATCTGCATAAAGTGAATAGCCGTTTTGAGAAAACCCTTTAAATATTTCATCTGGGGATACAACTCCAGGCACATAGTCATCTGGAGAATAATA
>JAAZNT010000432.1 GCA_012798145.1 Thermoanaerobaculaceae bacterium
CCAAAAAATATAAACTCGCCAAACCTGAGCAATCTTCATAATGGAATAGGTCAAAATCTGAATTTTCAATTTCAATCTCTTTGTCAAGTATTCCTAAATTTACTAAAATGGGATTGTCTGCTTTTTCAACAACAAAACCTTTATAGTTTTTTTCAAGATATTCCTTTAAATCTTTTTCAAGTCCATTAAACTTAAATGAAAAATCTGCAATTTTAATAATTGAAGACATTTTCCCAAAAGGGAGGATTTCTTTTTGACATCTTAGGACATAATCTTTATCCATACTATTTTGCCCTCTTTTCCGCTTCTTTCATTTTTATTTCTGCAATCTTCAATTCACAAGGGTCAGGTTTAAGAGGGTCTTCAAACAAAAGTCTTGACCTTGCCATACAGTGAAAGCAGAAATTATGCGCAATAGTGTTCTTTTTCAACACTTCCGGCACTTTTTCCGAGATTTTAATAATTTCTTGAACTTTCTCTGAATTTTTCCAAATTTCAAATATATCATCCTTTCTTACATTGCCCAATATTTCTTTCCATTGGGGGCAGGGATGGATATTTCCAAAAGGATCAATAGTAACTTGAACTCTTCCTATTGTACATAAAGATTCTCCCTCTCCCCTTTCAAAAGGAGAACTTCCCACTTTGAATTTGTCTTCTGTCAATAATCTATATAACCCTTCTTCTGAAGCGCGGAATTTTAATGGATAATCAAAACCTTCCTCTGATGGTGAAAGGACTGGATCCCATCTTAAAATTACTCCTAAATCGTCGGCAATTTTCTGGATTTCATCCATCTTTTTTTCTGTAATTTTTGTCAGGATGCACTTCAAATATACAATTATTCCCTCATTTTTAAGATATTTAATTGCGTTTAAAACCTTTTCAAAATCTTCGCCCCTTCCGGTTGTTTCTTCGTATGATTCTTTGTCTGAACCGTAAATGCTTATCTCTATACAGAAAGCGCCATTTTCTTTCAATTTTCTTGCGCATTCTTCGTCAATCAGCGAGCCGTTAGAAAAAATTCTGACACAAAAAGCGTTTTTTTTGGCTTCTTTGAGAATTTCAAAAAATTGCGGATGAACAAGCGGTTCTCCCCCGCTTAAAGTTAGAAATAAAACTCCGCCTTTTTTAAGTTTTTCGAAGATTGCTGAATATTCTGAAATGGTGAGAGGAGTTTCTTTGACTAAATTTTTTTTTATCTTCTCCTGCCCTTTTCTGAAAACAGGGTTATAACAAAACTTGCAGTTGAAATTGCAGTTATAAGTTATTTCAAAGAAAGCGTACAGCAACTGCCTTTTTTGATATGCCTTTTCAAAAAGGTCATCAAGAGAAAGATTCATTATTCTGCGAAAACGGCGCCGACTTCCTTCAATTCTTGAATGAAAGTTTCAATGTCTTTCCTTGCCTCTTCTTCAGTCACATTGTATTCGGAGGTTATCCTCTCAACAAGTTTGTCAACGCCCTCTTCAAGGTGTTCCCAAACAACTGACCCTACATCATTTAAAACTTGGAGTTCACCAAGTTTATTGTGGATTAAAACCGCCTGACCTTCAACAATCTGCCAAGAAACATCTGGATTTTTCTTAAAGTGATGACTCATCTTACCTCCTTCATATCAAATCCCAAAAAGAGTCGTCCTTTCTGAAATAGAGTTCAAAACAGGAGACCTTCTCAAGAAATTTTATAACAATTGGAATCAATATTTCATTTCTTGTTTTTTCATTAAAAACAAACTGGCAATGCGAAACAAGCAACCCAAGTGCAACTCCCTTTGAGATTTGCTTTACAAAAGTATCATCTGATTTTCTTAATCTGTAAACAGATTTAATTTTAAAAGGCATTTTTTCTTTTTCTTTTTGGGGAAGAACACCAAAAAATGGCGCTCCGTATGCCACATATCCATCATTCTCAGGACTTACAATAATCAGGTCATCGGAGAGAACTTTTCCTCCTCTTCCTTTTCCCAATTCAACTATTGTTGATTTTCCATCTCCGGATGTTCCAAAGAAAAGAATACTTTCATTGCCTTTGGCTATTCCGCTCGAATGGAGTAGAAACCCACCCCTTTTCATAATTTCGTTCGCAACAAACCATCTGAAATGGTTTTC
>JAAZNT010000433.1 GCA_012798145.1 Thermoanaerobaculaceae bacterium
CCTTTGGGCGACTGGTAGCAACCTTCGGGAGGCTGGTAGCAGCCTTCAGGCGACAGGTAGCAACCTTCGGGAGGCGGTCAAAAATGGCGGGTAACCGTAAGAAAAACTTCGGCAAACGCCAAAAATTGTCAGGGAAAATTCCCCGATTCCCTGATTTCCCCCACTGTAAAAAACAACTGAACCGCGCCCCTAAAATCATCTCTTAACCGCTCCCGTAAAACGATCAAAAAACAACCCAGAATGCGCCCTTCTTACTCCGTGGTTTATAGTATAAATTATTGTCTAAATCTTGTTTTGTAAAGGTTTCTTGACTTTTTGAAGAATTGTGTCAAAATTTGACTTGGAAAGAGAATTTGATATTTAAAAGAGAAAATGGAGAGCAATATTGAAAAATTCAGACCCAAAGATTTTTAATTGGAAAGACAAAATTATCCTTTGTAATGACGATGTTTTAAAAACTGAGTTTGTGAAAGCAAACAGTGTTGATTTGATAGTAACTTCACCACCTTATAATGTTGATATTCAATACAATTCTCACAAGGACGATCTTTCCTACAAAGAATATTTGGATTTCACTAAATTATGGCTAAAAAGGTGCTTTGAGTTTTTGAAAGAAGATGGGAGATTTTGCTTAAACATTCCATTGGACAAAAACAAAGGCGGACAACAAAGTGTCGGGGCTGACATCACAACAATAGCAAAAGAAATTGGTTTTCAGTATCACTCAACGATAATTTGGAATGAGGGAAACATTTCTCGCCGAACAGCTTGGGGGTCTTGGATGAGCGCCACAGCCCCTTTTGTGATCGCACCTGTTGAACTAATTGTCATTCTTTACAAGAAAAGATGGCGCAAGACGAGCGGAAGCGGTGAATCAGACATTACAAAATCAGAGTTTATGAATTGGACTAACGGAGTTTGGACATTTAACGGCGAAAGCAAAAAAAAGATTGGTCATCCCGCTCCTTTTCCCCTTGAACTTCCACATCGCTGTATAAAACTTTTCAGTTTTGTAGGCGACACCATTCTTGACCCTTTTGCGGGAAGCGGCACCACATTGATTGCGGCGGCAATGTTAGGTAGAATTGGAATAGGAATTGAAATAGATGAGAAATATTGTGAATTGACAAGAAAACGCATTTTGTCATCGTTGCAGGTAACAAATAAAATCCTTCCGCTTGGAGAAAGTTATGAAAGATAAAAGTATCAGCGAATTGATAATGGAGTATTTTTCTTCTCATCCTAATCAAGACCTTGAACACGGACCTGTCGTGGATTGGGTGACAAAAAAGTGGTTAAAATCACATAAAACTCCTCCCCGAGACCCTTGGCGTGGAATCAGGAAATTGCATCAAAATGGAATTCTCATAAAAGTGAGAAAGGGAGTTTATAGGTATGACCCCACAGCAGTCAAAAAGCGCGATTTGGAAGATTTTACTGAGGAACAGAAGGAAGAAATTTTCAAAAGGGACAACTACCGCTGTGTCATTTGTGGGTTGGGAAGACAAAATGGAGTTGAGATTCACGCAGACCATATCATTCCAAAAGATTTGGGTGGAAAAGCAGAAGTGGTAAACGGACAGACCCTTTGTTCAATTCACAATTTCAGAAAAAAGAATTATAAACAGACAGAGACTGGGAAAAAGATGTTTATTCATCTTTATAATCTGGCTAAATCTTTAAATGATGAAAAGACAATGCGTTTTTGTGAAGAAATCCTTGAAGCTTTTGAAAAACATCATATCAACGATCATATTGAGTGGAAAAGATAGCCGTCAAAAATTAGTGAAATCTTACCTATATTGGAGTCTTGACATAGCGGATTGATGGCACTCGCCAATTTTTTGTATCACATTAAATATTCCAGATATAGCAACTTGCATAAGAGCGGTATGGCTTCCATCTTTGCCCCGCTTTTTCGGTCTCTTCCGGGGATAGAATCTCTTTCTTTTTTAGGATAATTGAAAGATTTTTTCTTATTCCATAATCTGTGCAGGGCCACACATCTTCCCTTTTCAATCCGAACATAAGAAACATATTTACAGTCCAGATTCCAATTCCTTTTATTTTTGTCAGCGTTTCTTTTATTTCTTCTTCGCTTTTGTTCTTTAAATTTTCAATGTCAATTTCTCCTTCATTGACCATTTTTGAGACGGAGATGATGCACTGCGCTTTTGAATTTGAAACGCCTATCTCCCGGAGGCGGCTTATTTCAATTTCGGAGAGAAATTTGGGGACATTTCTTTTGCTTTTGATAACTTTTTCAAAATTTTTGTAAATTGAGTTTGCCGCTTTTCCGGAAAGTTGCTGGCTTATTACCGCTTCGATCAGGGAGAGAAACGCTCCATCTCTGCCGTAAATATCGAGCGCCGGTAGATCCCTTTCTTTTGCTATTCCGCCAAGGATTTTGTCGTTTTCAAAAAATTTTTTTATTTTAATTCTTCTGTCTTCCACGAGGGGGTAATTTTAACATATTCTTTTATTTAAACCATTTTTGATGTAATGTAGTCTTTTATAGTTGGATGGAGCTTTATGAATAAATGGCTTTCCGAAATCTACGAAGGCGGGGAGGAGGCGCTGACAGCACTTGTCAATAAATACGCTTCGCCTGTCAGGAGGTTTTTGGTTGGAATGTTAAAAAATGAAGAGGACGCAAAAGAACTTGC
>JAAZNT010000434.1 GCA_012798145.1 Thermoanaerobaculaceae bacterium
ATGCAGGCTTACAGAGAAGGTGGGTTCTTTTTTGAAGCGTCGTTGATGGCGGTAGAGGCAAAAAAATGGGAAGATGCGGTAAATTTCGTGCTCAAAAAGCGCGATATGATTGAGGAAATAATCCATAAATTTGAAACACTCCCATCTGAAATCAAATCCCTGCCAAGAGTTAAAATCGCTTTGGCAAGATTGCGAATTGAAACGGGCAATCTTGATGCGGCATCTGAGATTATGAAGAATATTGAACCCGACCCATCTTTCATTCAGGAGCCTTGGCCCGATTATCTTAGAGGAAGAGTGGCTGAAGCCCTTGGAAAAAACAGAGAAGCAATATCTTATTACAACAAGGTTATAAGAAAAAATTACGCATTTGAGGATGCTCAAAAAAGACTTCACTCCATTTTGGAGAAATCTCCCAAATCTTCGTTTCGATATCAGCAAAAAGAGGATGTTTATGATGGCTTGGGCGGAAAATGGATAATGGCGGTTGATACTGCACTAAATATGCCTTCACTTTTATTTAAGGCAAAAAATGAGGTATATTCCGAGGATGAAATTAGGGATTCGGTTACCGCCTTAAAATCGATCCTCTCACTCTCTCATCCCCATATACTGACTTTAAAAGATATCATCCTTTTAGAAAAAGAATTATATCTGGTTTATGAGCCGTTTTCGGGAATAACTTTGGCGCAACTTTTTGCAGGTCAATTTCAACCTTCTCTTTTTAGGGCTGTGGATCTTATAAGACAGGTGATTGAAGGAATTTATGAAGCACATAGGAGAGGTTTTCTTCATCGCCAACTAAACACTGAGACAGTTCTTATTGAGAATGAGAGAAAAGCAAAAGTGGGAGGATTTGGGCTTCCCATTCCCTCAACGACATCCATAGAGCAGAGGCTGAAATTTATGCCCTACTTTTCCCCGGAAGCAAGGAGGGGAGCTGTTCTTTCCCCTTCATCAGACCTGTACTCCGCGGGCGCTTTATTTTATAAACTTTTGTTCCATCAAGATCCACCTATGGAAGGATTTGAAGGTCTTTCAATCAAAGATATTGAGAAACTTAAGGAGTTTCCGCCTCAAGTTGCAAGGGTATTAAAAGGTCTTTTTTCTTTTTCTATGGTGGGACGATTTAAAGACGCAAGCGAAGCCCTTCAGGAGATAAAACCTCTCGAATTTCTTCCCGGCGCCTTAATAGCGGAAAGATACGAAATACTGAGGGAGATTGGAAAAGGAGGAATGGGAGAGGTTTACAAAGTTAAAGACCTTGACCTTGATGAAATTGTTGCATTAAAGATGTTAAGGATCAGAAGCGGGATTTCGGAGACCGAAAGGGCGCGCTTCTTGAGAGAAATCAAAGTAGCAAGAAAAATATCCCATCCAAATGTAATAAGAGTTTACGACCTTGGCAGTTTCAAAGACATAACTTTTCTTACAATGGAATTTATTGACGGGCCGACTTTAAATGAATGGGTGAGGGATAGTTTTGAGAAGAATATTTCCCTGAAAGAAAGGGTTTCAATTCTTCACAAAATCGCAAAAGGTCTTGAAGTTGCACATTTACTTGGAGTTATTCACAGGGATCTAAAGCCACAAAATGTTCTTTTAACAAAAGAAACGGAACCGAAAATAGTTGATTTTGGAATAGCCTACACCGAAGAAGGCGCCGATTTAACTATGGAAGGAAGATTTGTTGGAAGCCCAAAATATGTTTCCCCTGAACAGATTCAGGGAAAACCGCTTGACGGCAGAAGCGACATCTACTCTTTCGGCCTTCTTTCATACTTTGTCCTTACTGGAAAAGAAGTGTTTACAGGAAAAACGACACAGGAAATTATCGATGCCCATTTGGAAAAAGAACCCCCGCCGTTTCCTGAGGAATTAAATATTCCGGAAAAACTTAAAAAACTTGTATTTATGTGTTTAAAGAAACAACCGGAGGAACGCCCTCCTTCAATAAAAGCGGTCGGAAGAGTTTTGGAGGAATTTAAATGAAGAAAACTTTCGTAATTGATACAAATGTTCTGTTACATGATCCAAAAGCCATTTTTAGATTTGAAGAAAACGATGTTGTAATTCCAATTTGGGTTGTTGAAGAAATAGACAAATTCAAAAGAGAAGTTACAGAAATAGGGAGAAGCGCAAGAGAGGTTTCAAGAGAACTTGACAATCTAAGACAAAAAGGGCAGATAGCAAAAGGAGTTGAACTGGAAACCGGCGGAACCTTAAGCATCAGTATGGAAAGGGTTGACGATTCGCTTCCTCCGACCTTAAACGAAAAAAAAGCCGACAATTTGATTCTTGGGGTGGCACTCTCTTTGAAGAAGAAAAAACAGAAAGTAGTTCTTGTCTCAAAGGATACAAATTTGAGAATTAAGGCTGATGCTCTTGGCATTGAAGCCCAAGACTACGAAAGAGGAAAGATTCATTTTGAAGAATTTTATTCAGGGTGGAAAAATTTGAAAGTTGAATCTTCTTCGCTTATTGATAAAATTTACGCGGAAAGAAAAATTTCAATTGCTGAAATTGATAAATCTCTTGAAGTTCATCCAAATCAATTTTTCCTTTTGGAGAGTCTTGACGGAAGTTCAAAAAGTGCTCTATGTCGCTATGATAACGATGGGGTTTTGTCTCTTTTGGAGGATATTAAGCCAATATGGGGAATTTCTCCCAGAAATAAAGAGCAGAGATTTGCCCTTGACCTTCTCTTAAATGACAAAATTTCTCTGGTAACTCTTGTCGGAAAGGCAGGAACAGGAAAAACTCTTCTTGCGATAGCCGCCGGACTTTATAAGGTTGCAGACGAAAAAAGTTTTAAAAAACTTTTAGTTACAAGACCTATTTTCCCCCTTGGAAAAGAGTTGGGATTTCTCCCCGGAGAATTGGAAGACAAGTTGCGTCCTTGGATGCAGCCAATTTTTGACAATCTTGAGCTTCTTCTTCACCTGACAGACTCACAAAAGAAAACCTCTCCCTACAAGGAGCTCTCAGAACACGGTATTCTGCAAATTGAAGCGCTGACATATATAAGAGGCAGATCCATACCAAACGAATACATTA
>JAAZNT010000435.1 GCA_012798145.1 Thermoanaerobaculaceae bacterium
GGGCAAAAAAGAGAGTCTCAAAATTGTTGGTCCAACCAGAAATGAGACTTGTTCATATAAATTGTTTATGGCTTCACCCGAAGGGGAAATAGTTTGCTTTAACGGAGAAAAAACAGAAAAGAGAAAAGAAAGCAAGGTTTTTTTCCTTCCAAGATATTCAAAAGATGGAAAAAAATTTTTGGTTCATTCTCTTGACGGCGGTATATATTTAGGTTCTGTTGAAGATGGAAGTTTGAAGAAAATTGCTGAAGGAAGCAATGGAAGGTTTGCAAAAGAGGATTCCGCAATAATTTTTGAGAAAACAAAGGATGATGGCCACAGAATCATAGAGTCTGATATTTTCCTTTATGATTTAAAAAATGAAACCCTTTTCCAGCTTACTGACACAAAAGCAATAATTGAAAGGATGCCCGCTATGGCAGAAGACGGGCATACGCTTTACTGGAGCGAAGATGGAAAAATAATGAGGGGGTGGGTAAAATGAAAAAGATTATGTTATCGCTTATTTCATTTTTTATTTGTGTCTCACTTTTAGCGACAGTTCCCCCGGAAGGAATAGAAGAAGGTAGCGTTACTACTAAATCGATCCATCAGATAGAACTTGAAAAATACAGCAAAATTGAAATGAAGGAGTGTGAATATCCTCTTTACTATTCAGTAAAAGAAGAGGATTGGCTTGATTTGAAATCAAACAGAAAAGAATCCTTATCGAAAACCATTTACGGATTTATGCCCTACTGGGTTGTTAGCGACTTAAGCAAGGTTCAGTGGGATTTGCTTACCCATGTTGCCTATTTCTCAGTCGGTGTGAATTCTGACGGGTCTTTAACAAACCAAAGTGGAAGTTATGCCTGGCCAAATGGTTCGTATGTTCAGGCGCTTATAAGCCTTGCTCATTCAAATAGTGTAAAAGTAACCTTAACTGCGACTCTATTTAACAGTTCATCAATTTCTACGCTTTTAAGCAACTCCACATACAGACAGAATGCTATAAATAATCTTTTGGCTCAAGTTCAGGCGGGAAACGCAGACGGTGTGTGTATAGATTTTGAAGGTGTCTCATCAACCCAAAAGGCAAATCTTGTGACATTCATAACTGATTTGACAAACGCTTTTCACTCGGCGATCCCCGGCTCGCATGTCTCCATCTGCACTCCTGCTGTTGATTGGAGCGGGGCGTTTGATTATGACCAGATTGCAGTTCACTCTGATGGAATGTTCATAATGGGTTACGATTACTATTGGAAGGGCTCATCAACTGCTGGGCCGGTTTCTCCAAGAATGTCAAGTTCAAGATGGGGAACATATTGCGTAAACTGGACAATAAACGATTACATTACTTATGGCGGAAGTGAAAATAAAAGCAAATTTATTCTTGGGCTTCCCTATTATGGATATGAGTGGCCCACATCTTCAACTTCTGTTCCGTCGTCAACAACGGGAACAGGAACTGCAAAAGTTTATGATTCCGCAAAGGCTGGCGCCCAAACTTACGGCAGACAGTGGGATTCTTATGGTGAAGTTCCTTACTATGTAAATTCCTCGGGACCCTACCAATGTTTTTATGACGACGGAGAAAGTCTCGGGTTGAAGTGGGATCTTGTAAATTCTAATAATTTGGGTGGAACGGGGATGTGGGCTTTAAATTATGACAAAAGCGACACCACTTTATGGGATACTCTTGAATCCAAATTCTCCACAACTCCTTCTGGAGATATGTCAGGTATTAAAATTGGAATAGACCCCGGCCACGGCGGAACAGATTCGGGTGCAGTTGGTCCAACGGGCTTAAAAGAAAAAGAAATTAATCTTGCCGGCTCTTTAATGTTAAGGGACGCTCTTCTTGCAAGGGGTGCCTCTGTTTATATGACAAGGACAACAGATGTTGATATGTCGTTGACTGCGAGGTCAAGTTATTTTAATTCAATTCCCGTTGACAGGGCTGAAAGTTTTCATCACAATGCAAGCGGAACGCCTTCGGCAAACTATACAGGAGTTCATATCTATTGGACAGACTCTCTGGGATGCAGCGCTGCAAGCGCAAATTCAAGAGATATGGCTTCAAAAACGGCGTTACGGCTTGATTCGGCGCTGAATATCGGAGTTGTTTCTTCAAACTGCACACCTTCTATCTATGGCGTCCACGGAGACGATTTTCATATGGTGAGAGAAACAACTATGCCTGCAATGTTGACCGAGGCTTCTTTTATCTCAAATCCCACTGAAGAAGCATTGCTTTACACCAATGCGAGAAGGTGTCTGATTGCAGGAGCGATAGCAAAAGGAATAGAAGACCATTATGGGAAAACAGCTCAGGACCCACCCTGCGCTTCTGGCACTTGTGGAAATCCAATATTGATTGACACTTTTCCATACACTGACAACAACTCAACTCTTGGAAGAAACGAATCGCTCAACAACTATTCCTGTCCTCCTTCATCAGGTTCTGAGGCAGGTCCTGAGGTTGTTTATCTTCTATCAATTCCCCTTGCGGGAACCTTGACCGTTACGGTGACAGACGGGTCAGGAGTAGATATAGACCCTCACCTTCTGACATCCTGCGATCCTGCTTCCTGTCTGGCGAGAGATGACACTACATTTTCAATTTTCCTTCAGCCGGGAAGTTATTACCTTGTTTGCGATACATGGACCTCCTCAACTAACACCAAGTATCCCGGAGCATACACCTTAAATGTTAATTATTCACCGGACACCACCGCGCCAGCAGAAGTTCAGAACCTTAAATGGCAAAACGGAAGGTGGGAATGGGACGCTGTAACCCTTGACAGACTTGGGAATCCCGAAACGATGGGATACTACCAGATGTGGAGAGCGGATAATATTCAAAGTTGGAATTTCTCTCTTCTTCAAGACAAAATAGCTTCAAACAATCTTGAAGATAGTTCGGTTCCTCCTGCTGATACTTGCTACTACTATTATCTGCACGCTGTTGATGCGGCGGGAAACAGAGACAATCCCCACACCTCTTGGACTAAAATTTATACAGATGCGACATACTCCGGTTCTTGGTCTAATGGCAGCAACTCAGATTGCTTGGGAGGAAGTGGCCAATACAAATACGCCAGCACTCAATTGACCCCTACCGCCACTGCAACTTGGAGAACGGGGATAGAAGAGGCAGGAAATTATCTTGTTTCAGTAAGATATGTGGCTGGAACTACAAACAGAACTATGGCAAGATACACTGTTTACCATTCAAATGGAAACAGCACTGTTCAAGTTGACCAAACAACAAACAACTGCCTATGGATTCCTCTTGGAAACTTCACTTTAAGGTCAGGAACAACATATTCAGTTGTTCTTGACAATCAAGCAACGGTTACGGGTAAAGTGGTCATAGCAGAAGGAGTCAAGTGGGAAAAGCAGTGATTGTTTATTAAGAATCGTCAAAGTTTTTGCAGTTCGTTAAAAATCAAAAGGGGTTTTTATGGCATTTGAAGATTTAAGAGAGTTTTTGAAAGAAATAGAAAAAGACGGGGAACTATTAAGAATAAAAGAAGAGATAGACCCCTGTCTTGAAATGACTCAAATTTTGGATAGGGCGGTTAAAGAAAATGGTCCAGCGATTCTCTTTGAAAATGTTAAGGGAAGCAAAATTAAAGTAGTGGGAAATATTTTGGGAACTCACAGAAGGATGCTCAAAGCGCTCGGGCTTAAAAATTATTCTGAAATTGATGAAAGAATATCTTCTCTGATGGATTTCAAGACGCCTCAAAATCTTCTTGACAAAATAAAGATGATACCCGAACTTAATGAACTATCCTCCTTTTTCCCTAAAATTGTAAAAGACGCGCCCTGCAAGGAAATCATTCAAAAAAGGGGGCAGTTCAGTTTGAAAGAGTTGCCCATCCCCAAATGCTGGCCTCTTGATGGGGGAGCATACATAACACTTCCAATGGTTTTTACAAAGGATAGGGAAAGCGGTAAGAGAAACTGCGGAATGTATAGAATGCAGGTTTTCAGCGAAGACACTACAGGGATGCACTGGCATCCACACAAGCACGGCGCAAAACACGCCCTTCAGAGAAAAATTAAAAATGAAAAAATAGAGGTCGCAGTTGCGATTGGAGCAGACCCTGCGACATATTTTTCCGCCGCAATGCCACTTCCAGACGATATTGATGAAATGATGTTCGCTGGTTTTATCAGGAAAAAATCGGTTGAACTTGTTAAATGCGAGACAGTTCATTTGGAAGTTCCTGCAAATTCAGAGATCGTTTTGGAGGGGTGGGTTGATCCAAATGAGGTTGTTAAAGAAGGTCCATTTGGGGACCACACCGGCTTTTATTCTCTTGAGGATTTATATCCTGTTTTTCATGTTGAGTGTGTTACTATGAGGAAGAATCCTATCTATCCCCACACAATAGTCGGGAAACCCCCGATGGAAGACGCCTTTATGGGTTATGCCATTGAAAGAATCGCCCTTCCTGTTTTGAAAAAACAGTTTCCAGAAATTGTTGATATGCACATTCCTTTTGAAGGGGTTTTCCATAATCTTGTTTTGGTATCAATTGAGAAAAGATATCCCGGACACGCAAGAAAAATTATGCACGCTCTTTGGGGTATGGGGCAGATGATGTTCACAAAAGTGATTGTTGTTGTTGATAAGGATGTGGATATTCATAACTCCTCTGAAGTTGTCTGGAAAGTTTTAAACCATATTGACCCTAAAAGAGATTTTGAATTTGCTGAAGGGCCTGTTGATGTCCTTGACCATTCAAGCCCTCTTTTGGGGTATGGTAGCAAAGTTGGAATTGACGCCACAAAAAAATGGAAGGAGGAGGGTTTTTTAAGACAATGGCCTGATGAAATAAAAATGGATAAAGAAATTGAAGAAAAGATGAACAAAGTGTGGGAGAGAGTTAAAAA
>JAAZNT010000436.1 GCA_012798145.1 Thermoanaerobaculaceae bacterium
AACATTTTGCATACCTCCCTCTTTTAGATAGCAAAAGGATTTGGCTTTTCCTTTTCCTCCTCTTATTTCACTTCTTTCTTCATATCTAATCTCGCTTTTTTTCAGAACCATTTCAAACCTCCTATGCTATAATATAACCTATTTTCTTTGTTCTCTGTAAGGGGATGAGAATGTTTTTAACACACTTTTTTCTTCTTGGAGTTCCCGTTCTGGTTTTGCTTGCATCTTTTTTTTACTTTATTTTTAAGAGAAAAAAATGAGCCCTGATGCTATCATTCTCATAATAGTTCTTTTGTACACAGCGCTTTTGCTTTTTATTGGCTATATTTCAGCCCTTAAGACAAAATCCCGAGAAGACTTTTTTCTTGCCGGAAGGTCTCTCGGCTCTTGGGTCACCGCAATTTCATCAACCGCTTCGTCAGAAAGCGGATGGGTTGTTCTAGGTTTTGTTGGAATGGCTTATAAAGAAGGCGTTACTGCTCTTTGGACTGCAGTCGGCTGTCTTTTGGGGTATTTTGTCAATCTGTATCTTCTTGCCCCAAAGTTGAGGGAAAATACTAAGAGTTTAAATTCGCTCACACTTCCCGACTATATTTCAGACAGATTTGAAGACAAGACAAACATTTTAAGAATTTCATCATCGCTTATAATTTTATTTTCTCTTCTTGGCTATCTCGCTGCACAAATGACAGCAGTTGGAAAAGCAATGAACGCCATTCTTACCGTTGATTACTCAACAGGGGTGATTTTGGGCGGAATCGTCATATTGATTTACACACTAACAGGAGGATTCAGAGCCGTATCCTACACCGACTTTATTCAGGGAATAATAATGGTTTTCGCCCTTGTTGTTATGCCGTTAATTGTGGTGGCAAAAGCGGGCGGATATAGCACAATGCTCTCAAATCTTAACAATATTGATCCTTCGCTAATAGCGGTAACAGGAAATAGAACCGGCTTTACCCTTTTCGGATTTGTGATTGGGCTTTTGGGAATAGGGCTTGGCTATCCCGGCCAACCTCATGTAATCACAAGATATATGGCGGCTGAATCTGATGAGAAGATAAGACAAAGCCAAATTATAGCAATGGCTTGGGGCACTTTGGTTTTTTATGGCGCTGGCTTTTTGGGTTTGGCGGGAAGAATTGTTATGCCTTCAATTGAAGACCCTGAAAAACTTTTCCCGATTATATCAAAATCTCTTTTAAATCCAATACTTGCAGGCATAATGCTTTCAGCCATTCTTTCTGCAATAATGTCAACCGTTTCTTCGCAACTTCTTGTCGCCTCTTCATCTTTAAGCAGAGATATTTTTGACAAATCATTTGGAATAGCAAAAACGGAAAAATCGGCTCTTCTTTTGGGAAGGGCGTCAATTTTTTTCCTTGCTATCTTCTCAATTTGGGTAGCACTCACAGATATTAGAATTGTCTTTTGGTTTGTGCTTTTTGCTTGGTCGGGGCTGGGAGCGTCTTTTGGACCGCTTGTCCTTTATTCCCTTTGGACAAATTACATCACAAAATGGGGCGCTTTCGCATCAATGGTTGTTGGTTTCACAACAACGGTGCTTTGGAAATTGAGCGGACTTTCTGACAAATTGGTTTATGAACTTGTTCCTGCTTTTGTTTTTGCTTCTTTTGCCGCTTTTGGTGTCAGTTTTCTTGAAAAACTTATAAAAAAGGAGGATTTATGGAAATAGCAAACAGCGTACATTATGTAGGGATTTCAACAAATGAACTTAAGATTTTTGAAAACCTTTGGGAGCTTGATTATGGAGTAACTTTTAACAGTTACTTAATAAATGGAGAAAAAAAAGCGTTGATAGACGCCTGTCCTTCAAACTTTTTCAATCTTTTAAAAAACAACATTGAAAAAATTTGTCCAATTAAGGAACTCTCCTATCTTGTTCTGAACCACCTTGAACCCGACCATTCAGAAGCGGTTCTAAATTTTTTGGAAGATTGCCCGGAGATTCAAATTCTTACCACCAAGATGGGCGCAAATATGCTTCTTAACTTTTATGGGGTAAAAGAAAGAGTAAAGGAGGTTAAAGAGGGAGAAATTATTGACTTGGGCGGATACTCTCTTAAGTTCATCTCTTCCCCGTTTATCCACTGGCCTGAAACTATGATGACTTTTGAGGAAACAACAAAAACTCTTTTCTCCTGTGATTGCTTTGGCGGGTTTGGGGAAATCAAAGATAAAATTTTTGCAGAAGAAAATAAAGATGATATTTTAGAAGAAGAAAGATACAGGTACTTTGTGAACATCCTTGCCTCTTACACAAAGCACATAGAAAAAGCAATTGCAAAGATTGAAACGATGCCTGTTTCTGCCATTTGCCCTTCGCACGGACTTATTTATAAAGAGCCTAAAACAATTATTGAAAAATACAAAAAATGGTGCGGATATTCTTCAGGAATTAATGAAAATTATATCCCGGTAGTAGCCTCAACTATGTATGGGATGACCCTAAAAGCTGCCGAAAAAATTAAGAATATCATCAAAGAAAACGGGGTTGGTAGTGAACTTTTTGACTTGTCAAATATTCCTCCGTCGTTTGTCCTGAAAGAGATCTACAAAGCAAAAGGAATTATCTTTTTATCTCCAACTTACGACGGATTGCTTTTCCCAAAAACTTCTGATTTTCTTTTCAGGGCAAGAGCAAAGGAGATTAAAAATAAAAAAGTCGCCTTTGCTGGAAGTTTCGCTTGGGCAGGAGGCGCGCTTAAAGAGTTTGAAGAGTGGTGCAAAGTTCTTAATTGGGAATTGATTGGCTCTGCCGAATTTAAAGGTTCACCAGAGCAATACGCAGAAAAACTTGAAAATCTGGCAAGAACCTTTCTTCAATCATTTGAGAAATAAAGCCAGATTTGTTAATATTTTCCTAAGGACTTTCATTTTCCCTTATAAATCTCTAATCACTTGTTAAAGTTTTTTTAATGACAAATCTGGGATAATTTATCGTATTGTTCATAAGAGCCGACAAAGGGAAAAACAGGTTTTGGTTTCTGCGCTTTAAGGATTGGAAATGTTTCTCTTTTTTCTTTCGGCGGACTGCCTGCTGTTAAAGAGTAATCCCACATTCTTGATTCCACTAACAACTCTCTTTCCCATCCGTCTTTAAAAGGAAGATGCTCAATTTTTTCTTCATCAAGTTGTTTTTCAAGTTCGCCCGCTGATTCTCCTATGGGATAGACCCCTTTTGACTTTTCATAATTTTCAAGCGCCCCAGCCGCAGAGTAAAGTCTCATAATAGTAATTTTATATTTTGCTTCTTCCGCCTGCTCAATTTTGAATTTGAAAAAAGTGAAAAACAAGCCGTATTGAAAAATGATCGCTATTAAGCAAAGAATAAAAGAAACCCTTAATCTGAAAATTCCGCCGTATTTTTCTGGATTTTTCTTTGATAGAAAATAGAAAAGCCCCGTCAAAAAAAGAGCAGGAAAAATAAAAATTACCCCACAAAACGGAAGAAATGAAAGAATAGAACTTAAGAAAGCGATTTTAGAAGGTCTCTCTCTTTTTCTCTCTTCAGTAATTGTTCCCATTGCAAAATTTTAACACAGATTGCAAAAGATCTTGCATCAACATCATTTTTGTTGAGGCAGGAGCTAATTTGTTATATTTAGAATAGCTTTCTCTTTGCTTGACATTTAATTGCAATTCCCTGTCTGATTTATTTGTCTATTTCCGCAGGTTGCTGTTCCAGCTGTTCATTCCTGGCCTAAAGAGTTATAGCCAGTGATTAAATAGTATAAAACTTTGTTTTCAGGGTCAATCAAAGCAGGGTCATCAAAAGACACATCTAAATAATTATTTGGGCGATTATATCTTTGACAAAAATCTTGATTCTCATTACAAAGGTTTTCAAGTTGATTTTTAGTCCCTCTATAAACCTTGTATCCCGACGCTGTTGGCTCCAAATTCCATTGCATTGCTTCTCCTGCCCAGACATAATCGTTCCCAACCGCAACTTCAGGTGGAATTGGGATTTCGACGCAATCGGTTTCCGCTGCGCTAATAGGTATTGAATCAACAATGCAGCTTCCATTTACAGCCCTTATCATAAATTGGTGCTCAAAATTGTCTTGAGGAGAATAGTAATCAGGCGAAGAATTGACATCCTTAACATAGTTAGAATCAACCCACAATTCATTTTTTGTCGCAGGGCTTCCTAAAGTAAAGGAGATTTTAAGTGAACAGCTTTGATCATAGTTTTCTATACTACTAATAACAGGAGGAGTTATTAAAACACAAGAAGAGACAGAAATAGAATGATGTGTTCCCGCTGCCACAGCAACATTTTTCGTTATATTTTGAACTTGAACCGGAGTTAATCTATTTGTCGTAGTCCCATCACCAAGTTGTCCGACTGAATTGAATCCCCAAGACCAGACAGTTCCATCGTCCTTTAAAGCAAGAGAATGAGATTCACCCACTGCAATTGAGACAATATCCTCAAGATTTTGGACTTGACTGGGAATATTTTTATTTGTCGTAGTTCCATCACCGAGCTGACCATAATTATTTCTTCCCCAAGCCCATACCGTTCCAGCATTTTGTAGAGCAATAGTATGATACTCTCCAGCAGCGATAGCAATAACATTACTGAGATTTTGAACTGAAACAGGAGTTAATCTATTTGTTGTAGTTCCATCACCAAGTTGACCATAATAATTATATCCCCAAGCCCAAACTGTTCCATCACTCTTTAAAGCGAGGGAATGATACCATCCTCCAGCAATTGCTACAACATTTGTAAGATTTGAAACTTGAACTGGAACATATCTATCAATAGTACTTCCATCACCGAGCTGGCCATAATAATTATTTCCCCAAGCCCAAACTGTTCCATCACTCTTCAAAGCAAGACAATGAACATTTCCACAAACAATATCAATAACATTCGTAAGGTTTTGAACTTGAATGGGTTCATGACTTTCAGTAGTTGTTCCATCACCAAGTTGACCAGAAGAATTATTTCCCCACGCCCAAACTGTTCCATCACTCTTCAAAGCAAGAGAATGAGCACCTCCGCCAGATACCGTTACAATATCTGATAGATTTTGAACCTGAGTAGGAGTTTCTCTGCTTGTTGTCGTCCCATCACCAAGCTGACCATAATAATTGAAACCCCAAGTAAAAGAACAAATTGAAGAATTAATTCTTCTATCAACTCCTATTAATTCATCAGAATCTTTGTAGCATTCACCATTTATTGCTCTTATTTTATAAAAATGGAGTTTGGTGTCTCCGGGCTGGTATATTTGTCCAGAAACAAAGTTCATTTGAACAAGGTTTCCATCCATATATAAATCTCTTCTCGTTGAGGGACTTCCCCCTTCGTAAAAGATTTGAATACCAGAAAGAAAATTTAATTCTAAGTCGTTTACTGCTGTAATCGTAGGCTTGCTTGGAGATGAATTTGATGTATCTGAAAAAGTGTATGGTTGAGAATCAACAAAACACATATCGCTAAAATATATCGCTCTTATGGTGTAACTATGCTCATAAGTATCTTCGGGGTCATAAGATACAGGACTTATAACATTGCTCTTAACAAGGAGCCCGTCAACATATAAATTATGTCTTGTTGCTGGAACCCCTAGTGTAAATGAAATTATAACACCATAGCAGGGTTCATGTTCTATCCCTGTTATTTGGGGATAAACAGAAAAAGATGGACAATTAGCCCACGCAAAAGAATGAGAATTCCCCGCTGCTACTGAATTAACATTTGCAATGTTTTGAACTTGAACTGGTGTATTTCTCGCTGTCGTTGTTCCATCACCAAGCTGACCATAATTATTTCTTCCCCAAGCCCAAACAGTTCCATCGCTTTTTAAAGCAAGAGAATGAGAACCGCCTCCAGCAATAGCAATAACATTCGTAAGATTCTGAACCTGGATGGGAACATATCTATTTGTCGTTGTCCCATCACCAAGTTGACCATAACGATTATATCCCCAAGCCCAAACTGTTCCATCACTCTTTAAAGCAAGAGAATGAGAACCGCCTCCAGTAATAGCCACAATATTCGTAAGATTTTGAACTTGAATTGGAGTTAATCTATTAGTCGTTGTCCCATCACCAAGTTGACCATAATTATTGTAACCCCACGCCCAGACTGTTCCATCGCTTTTTAAAGCAAGAGAATGAGAACTGCCTCCAGCAATAGCAACAATATTCGTAAGATTTTGAACCTGAACGGGAGTTAATCTATCTGTCGTTGTCCCATCACCAAGTTGACCATAATTATTGTGACCCCACGCCCAGACTGTTCCATCGCTTTTTAAAGCAAGAGAATGATAATAGCCTCCAGTAATAGC
>JAAZNT010000437.1 GCA_012798145.1 Thermoanaerobaculaceae bacterium
AAGTTTGAATCAACTACGAATCTGTCAAGGTTTGGCGAATTCCCGGAAAACAAAACCGATAAAAAAGGTCTTCCTTCTGCCAAATTGTAAAGCGTATCCATCAATTTTTTTCTTCTTGATTCGAACATTTTCAGCATCATATTTCTTTAGTTTTGTCTTTTATCGGAAGAAGGTTGTCCCCTATCTTCGTTCCCATTTTTATTGTCCCTGCTATCGTTCCTCCCTCTATAACGGTTAACAGAGGACTTTCCATAAAAAGTTCTCCTTCAATTCTTCCTTTAGGATGAATTTCAACACTTCCCCTGATTTTTATCGTTCCGTTTATTTTTCCATAGCAGACAAGAGAAGCGCATTCTATTTCTCCTTGCACAAACCCTTTTTCGCCTATAACGAGGCGGTCTGAATTTGAAATCTTGCCTTTGAACTCTCCATCAACACGAAAAGTGTGATTAAAAGAGAGATTGCCATCCATTTTCACTCCCTCGCCAAGCATTCCACCCACTTCTGGATGTTCCGTTTTTTTTCCCGTAATCATTGTCTCCTCCCGCCAAACCTGCAAATCCATTCCCAGATATGATTAAGGTCGTCTTCACTGCTGAAGAAAATTTTGACAACTCCTCCCTTGCCTTTTCTGTTTATTGAAACTTTAAGACCAAGTTTCTTTTTCATTTCATTTTCTGCGGCTTGAGTATCAGGATCTATTTTCCTGCTTTTTTCAATTTTCTTTTCTTTTGCAACGGAAAGTTTTTCTGTTTCTCTTACAGAAAGCCCTTTTTTTATAACCTCCAAAAGAGCCCTTTCCTGATTTTCCTTTCCTTTGATGGAAAGAATAGCTTTGGCGTGCCCAAATGTTATTAAATCCTCGTAAAGCGCTTTTTGAACTGAAGGAGGAAGAGAAAGAAGTCTTATTGTGTTTGCAATCGTCGCTCTGTCTTTGCCTATTTTTGCGGAAAGTTCCTCCTGCGTCAAATCAAACTGGTCAATAAGCGCTTTATACGCTTTTGCAAGTTCTATTGGATTTAAATCTTCCCTTTGGATATTTTCCACAAGGGCTATCTCAAACATTTTTAAGTCTTCAATGTCTTTTACAATTACTGGGACAGTGTGAAGCCCCGCTTTTTGCGCAGCCCTCCACCTTCTCTCTCCAGCGATGATTTCATAAAACCCTTCTCCAACAGGACGAGCAATAATTGGCTGGAGAATGCCGTGCTCTTTAATAGATGTTACCAGTTCATCAATTTTTTCTTCTTTAATGACGCTCCTCGGCTGGTTTTTGGAAACTTTAAGTTTCGCCGTTTCCACTTCAACAATTTTCTTGCCCCCACCTTCTGATGGTGGAAGCAAAGCGTCAAGCCCTCTGCCGAGACCTCTTTTAAGCTTCTCTTGCAAGGAATTCCTCCGTTATTTTGAGATATGATTGCGCTCCACGCGAAGCAATGTCGTAAAAAATTATCGGTTTTCCAAAGGAGGGCGCCTCCGCAAGCCTCACATTTCTTGGAATATAGGTTTTATAAACCTTTGAACCAAAATGGCGCTGAACTTCATTCATAACCTGCCGGGCAAGATTTGTTCTTTCATCAACCATAGTAAGCAAAACACCTTTTATGGCAAGGCGAGGATTGAGGCTTTCCCTGACCCTTTCAATAGTTCTAAGCAACTCAGAAACCCCTTCCATAGCAAAATACTCTGCCTGAATTGGAATTAAGAGAGCATCTGACGCTGTAAGGGCATTTATTGTAAGAAGTCCCAAAGA
>JAAZNT010000438.1 GCA_012798145.1 Thermoanaerobaculaceae bacterium
ACAAAAAAAGGCATAATAAATAATGCGCTTTTTTCAATCGCTTTTCTCTTTTTCGCCCTTTTTACCGCTGTTTTGGCTATTCTGCCAGCCAAATCCGCAGGGGGGTTAAAATCTTTTGAAAGCCACTCTCTCATAATGCCTCCAAACCTTATATACCCCGCAAAGAGCAGTTTTGTTCAATCAGAGAAAAAATTGAAACCTCACCCCTGCCCTCTCCTATGAGGCGAGGGGGGAAAAGAAGTAACCTCACCCCTGCCCCTCTCCTGAGATGAGAGGGGGATTAAGAGGAAGACTGCTTCGCTTGGATTTGCTTCGAAGAATGGCTCGCAGTGACTGCATTTTTAAGAAGGAAACCTCACCCTGCCCCTCTCCTGTGAGGCGAGGGAATTGAGGAAGATTGCTTCGTTTGAGAATGCTTCGAAGCAAAAATCAGGATGACAAAGGGGCAGTTGCTTCGAAGCAAAAATCAGGATGACCCTTCTCTTCTTCCTCGCTGTCAATACCCCACTGCGTCGGGAGTATTTTCGGTTTCAAAAGTTTCTTCATAAATGTCAAAAGTCGTTTCAGGAAAAGATTCAGAATAGGCTTCAAGTTCCTTTTGGAGAATTTTTCTCGCCCTGTGGATTCTCGACATAATTGTTCCTATAGGGCAGTTCATTTTGTCAGCGACTTCTTTGTATGAGTATCCGTCAACAAGGCAGAGGACAAGGGTGTCCCTGAATTCGTCAGGAAGTTTTTTGAGGACATTTCTAATCTCTTCCATAAGGTATTTGTTTGAAAGGGCTTTGTTTGGATCCTGAATTTTCTTGAAAGACTCAAAAAGCGTTCCTCCGCTTTTCAGTTCAACATTCTCGCCGGAATTTGTGTCAATCTCCCTTAAAGATTTTCTGTAATTGTTGATGTTTGTGTTTTTCATAATCCTGTAAAGCCACGCCTTTTGATGAGTGCCTTTTTCAAACTTGCTGAAAAATCTGTATGCGCGCAACAATGTTTCCTGAAGAAGATCCTCCGCGTCTTCGGGCTGGCGGGTCATTTTATGGGCGGCGCTTTTCAAGAAAGCAATGTTGGAAAGGACAACTTTTTCGAACTCTTCTTCCCTGAAATTTGCATTTTGACCCCTTTTTGTGTTAAATCCTTTTGTCTGTTTTTTCAGGGGAAGGATTTGAATATTTTTTATTTCAGCGCTTTGACGAGAACTTTCGGTCTGAACACCATAGAACGCGCCAATATCTTGACTCAACGGGAAATTTGGGATGCTTTCGTTTCTGGTCATATCAACCTCCTACAAGATAAGAAGATATGCAAAGAACTTGCCAAGTTGGATTTGGAAAAATTAAGAGAGGAAGACGAAAGACTTTTGAAGGAGGGAATCAAGATTGTAAGTTTTGAAGATCCTCTTTATCCTCAATTACTTAAGAATATCGCAGACCCTCCGCCCTGCCTTTTTGTAAAGGGAAATCTGGAGGTTTTTGAAAAGCCGTCATTGGCAATAGTTGGTTCCAGAAATGCAACAATTTACGGACTTAATGTCGCTGAAACATTCGCAAAAGACCTTGTATTAAACGGGATGTCAATTGTAAGCGGGCTTGCAAGGGGAATTGATTCTGCGGCTCATAAGGGTTCGCTTGCTGTGGAAAAAGCACAAATAGCAGTCTTGGGGACGGGGATAGACACAATTTATCCTCCTGAAAACAAAGAACTTTATGACAAAATTATTCAAAAGGGCGGAGCGATTATTACAGAATTTCCTCCAAACACTCCTCCGCTAAAAAGAAACTTTCCCCAAAGGAATAGAATCATAGCGGGCGTTGCTTTTGGAACTCTTATAGTGGAAGCGGAAGAGTTTTCCGGCTCACTTGTAACAGGTCGTTTCACTCTTGAAACAGGAAGGGGACTTTTTTGTATTCCTCACAATATAACAACAAAAAGCGGAGTAGGACCGAACTATCTCATTCAAAAAGGGGCTAAACTTGTTATGAGGGCTGAAGATATAATTGAAGAGATGCCTGATTACTTGAAAAAGAAACTTATAAGGTATAATAATGGGCTTTTGGAAGGAGAGACCCTTCCCGAAAATTTGACCGAAGAGGAGAAAAAAGTTTTGAATCTTTTGAAGTTTGATGAAGAAAAAAGCATAGACGCTCTTTGCGAATTGAGCGGATTGTCAATAGGAAAACTACTTTCCGCCGCCGCATCTTTGAAAATCAAAGGGCTTTTGAACGAGCATCCCGGCGGAAGATATTCAAGAAAGAAAGTGTGAAAGGAAATATAGATGAGCGAAACTCTTTTGGTTGTTGAATCTCCAAGCAAAGCAAGAACTATTTCAAAGTATCTGGGAAAGGGATTTGTTGTAAAAGCGTCAATGGGGCACATAAGGGATCTCCCTCACAACAAAATAGCAGTTGATGTTGAAAAAGATTTTCAGCCCTCTTTTGTCATTCTTTCTACAAAGAAGAAAACAGTAATTGAACTAAAATCAGAAGCGGCGAAAACAAAAAAAATACTTCTTGCGGCAGACCCTGACAGAGAGGGAGAAGCAATCTGCTATCACCTTGCGGAGATTTTTAAGGATTCGGAAAAGCCGATTAAGAGAGTCCTTTTTTATGAAATCACTTCAAAGTCTGTCAAAGAAGCGATAGAAAACCCGATAGAAATTGACCCTTGCAAAGTTGAAGCCCAAATCGCAAGAAGAATAGTTGACCGCCTTGTGGGCTATTACATCAGCCCCCTTCTCTGGGAAAAGGTTAAGCCGAGATTGTCAGCGGGAAGAGTTCAAACTGTTGCGCTGAGGATGCTTTCCGAAAGAGAAGCAGAGATAGAGGCTTTTGTTCCTCAAGAGTATTGGGTTATTGGCGCTCTTGTTCAAGGGGATGAAAAAAAGCCGTTTGAGTGCAAACTTTCCCACTTCAAAGGGAAAAAAGCGGAAGTCAAAAACAAAGAGCAGAACGACGAAATTGTTGAAAGTTTGAAGGGAAAAGAGTGGAGAGTAAACTCATTAATTCAAAAAGAGGTCAAAAAATCGCCTCCCCCGCCCTATACCACAAGCAAACTTCAGCAGGAAGCTTCACGGCTTTTAAAATTCCCTGTCAAGAAGACTATGAGCGTCGCCCAGCGTCTTTACGAAGGCGTTGACCTTGCAAAGGGAGAAACCACCGGTCTTATAACATATATGAGGACAGACTCGACAAGAACATCTCCGCAGGCGATACAATCGGCAAGGAAATTCATTCTGGAAACCTATGGAAAAGAGTATCTTCCCGA
>JAAZNT010000439.1 GCA_012798145.1 Thermoanaerobaculaceae bacterium
TGAGAGTTTCGAACAATCCCGGTTACCGGGTTTCTTGGCAGACATCTTTGGGAGGAGTTCCCGATGATCTCATTACTCCAAATATGAAGCCGTGGAGCGGAGACCACTGTTCTCTTGATCCTCAATGGGTAAAGGGGATGATTATATCCAACAAAAAACTTGGGGAAAATCCAAATATAATTGATGTTGCTCCTTCAGTTTTATCTTTTCTGAAAATCAATCCCGATGGAATGGAGGGAAAGGTTTTTGAGATTAAGTAAGGCGCTTTTGCTTTTGCTTGGCATATTTTTGGCATTCCCCTTTTTTTCAGAAGAAACTATTGACGAAAAACTAAAAAGACTTGCATCAGATGTTGCCGAAATAGCACAAAAAGAATCTGGTGTTAAAGATAAACTTGCTCTTCTTAAAAAAAGGGTTTTGCTTTCTGAAACAACTCTTACTAAATTAAAAAAAGAGAAAGAAAGCGCTTTAATTGAATTGGAAACTTTCAAAAAAGAGATGGAAAAAGTTAAAGAGGAAGAAAACGAAGTTTTTGCCTATTTTAAGAGCAGATTAAAAATAATGTATATAGCGGGCTTTATGGGAGAATATAGGGCTCTTTTTTCAACCGAATCAGCGGAAGACCTTCTTCAGGCGAACTTGCTTTTGAATTCTCTCGCAATGAAAGATGAAAAAGAAATTCAACGACTGAACATTTTGAGAAGAGATAAAGAGAGTAAAGAAAGTGCGCTTAAGGAGAGAATGGCGACAATTGAAGCGGTGGAGAGAGAAAGTATTTTAGAAAGAGAAAGACTTTCCGAAGAGATAAAGAATGTGAATAAAATTCTTGAAAGTTTATCTCAAAATGGAGAAATAGCTCGGAAAAATCTTGCTGAAACTATTGAAAACGCAAAGAAGATGGATCTCTATTTTAAGGATTTAAACTTCAAAAACAAAGTGGAAATGTATGGAAAAAATATCCTTCTTTTTAAAGGAAGACTTTTAAAGCCGGTCAAAGGAAAGGTTATTCAGGGTTTTGGTGACTATCTTCATCCTAAATTTAAAACAAAATTGCCTCATACAGGAATTGATTTTGAAGCCGCATACGGCTCAGAAATATCCGCAATATTTGATGGAGAGGTTGTCTTTGCCGATTGGCTGAGCGGATATGGTTATACTGTGATTATTAGCCACCCACAAAGTTATTACTCTCTTTACAGCCATCTTGACAAAATAGAAACAAAAATAGGCGATGTTATTAAAACTGGACAAAGAATAGGTTTATCCGGAGGGGATCCAACCAAAAATTTTAGCGGAATTTATTTTGAATTAAGACAGGGCAAAACAGCGGTTGACCCGCTTCCTTGGTTCAAGGAGTAAAAAATGAAAAAAGTTCATTTTTTTGTCGTGTTTTCTTTTTTAGCGTTTTTGTCAATAAAACCCGTATGCGAAATCGCAGATGATAACTGGCTTTTATTCAAACAGGTTTATACTCTTATAAAGGAAACTTATGTTGAAGACAAGCAGAGCGGAGAGATAATCATAGGTGCTCTTAAAGGGCTTGCCAAAGCTACAGGACCTGAAAGTGGCTACATATCTAAAGAAAAATATTCTCAAGTTGAAAATCTTAATAAAATGAAATTTCAGCTTCCCTTTTACATTACTAAAGAAGACGGTTTTGCAAGAGTCATTTCTTCTTTCGGCGGAAAAGATTTTGGAGTTGAAAGCGGGGACATACTTAAAAGCGTTGAGGGAAAATCAATTTTTGATCTGAACTACCCCGAAACAATGATTGAAATCAAGAAGGATAAAGAAATAGAAATGAACTGCTCTTTTATGAAAAAAGGGACGCTGAAGGTTTTTGAGAAAAAAATTAAAACAGGGAGTTACTATAGCCCTGAAATAGTCAAGGTAGATGAAAATACAATCGCCTTGCAAATTCCCTGTCTTGAATCAGAAACACCTGTGGATTTGAAAGAGTCTTTAAAAAAATTTTCAAAAATTATTGTTGATTTGAGGTGTTGTGCGTCTGACGATTATGAAAGCGCTTTGAGATGGGCGGGGTTTCTTTTTGGAAAAGGGGAAGTGAAATATTTGGTTAGAAGCGGTGAGAAAAAACTTGAGTATGAAGGAGAGGGAATTTTATCCAAATCAAAATGCTATATACTTGTCGATTCAACAACAGCGAGAGGTGGGGAAGTTCTTGCTGTCGCAGGAGGAAAAAATTTTCAAATAGTTGGAGAAGAAACATTTGGTTTCGCCGCGAAGCACCAAGTTCTTACCTTGAAAAACGGCGACAAACTAATAATTCTTGAAGGATATTTTCTTGACAAAAACGGCGAGGAGATAAAAGATAAACCAATAAAACCTGATGTTTTAATTGAAAATCTTACGGCCAAGAGAGACCAGAAAAGTTATATCGAGATTTTGAATAAGTTGAAGTGAAGCAATTTCTTTAGGACAGAAAAGTTGGAAAAAAAGAAAAGCACTGTTGTAAATAAAAGAAAAGTCGGCGCAAAAAAGACGCCTTTAAGAAGAAAGAAAAAAAAGAATTTAAGTAATTTTATTCCAACAATTATTATCGCTTCTTTTATAGTAGTTTTTCTTTTGTGGCGAATAGTTGTCTTAATTCCAAAACTAAAAGAAAACAAAGAGATTCAAAAGGAAACAAAGACAACTGTTGAAAAAGTTGAGGAAAAAAGCAAAAGGAAAATCAAAGAAAAAAATCAAATCCTTGAAAAGGAAAACGAAAAAGTTGAAAAAAAGCCAATTCATATTGCAGAAAAAAGTGAGAAAAAAGAATTAGAAAAAGTTAAAGAAAACGGAGAATTGGAAAATAAAAAGGAAAAGGAGACAATTCCTGCACCCAGAAAAGAACTTTCAGGAAATCTTGAAGGGGAGCCAGAATGCTCAATTGTAATTGACGATGTCGGAAGCAGTCTTGAATTGCTTGAATACGCGGTGAAAATTCTTCCCAAAACTACAACTTTTGCCATAATTCCGTTTCAAAAGTATTCAAGAGAGAGCGCTGAACTTCTTCACAAAGAAGGTTTTCATATTATTCTTCACTCTCCTATGGAGGCGGAAGAGACAGGACTTTATTACAACACTCAATATGTTCTGAAATCTTCTATGACCAAAAAAGAGGTGGAAAAAGCTTTGGAAACACAACTTGAAGGTGTCCCCTATGCGGAGGGGATGAACAACCACACAGGTTCTAAAGCGACAAAAGACCCGGAATTAATGAGAAGCGTTATGAAGTTTGCAAAATCCAAGGGGCTTTATTTCCTTGACAGCAGAACAACTCCTTTTACTGTTGCCTACAAAATAGCGGTTGAAGAGGGCGTCAGAGCGGCGGAAAGAAAAGTTTTTCTTGACGACGACAACAGAGAAAGCGCTATTATCTTAAAGATTGACGAACTTGCTTTGCTTGCTCAGAAAGAGAAAAAAGCGGTAGCGATTGGACATTTAAGAAATAGCACTATAAAAACTCTTGCAAGCCGTATTGCTTATTGGCAGAATCGGGGAGTGAAATTTATCGCTTTAAGTGATATTATTAAAGGTTATGGAACAGGAAGTTAAGAGGAAGATCGGAAAATACATAACTGAAAAGATGCTTGGAAGAGGGGCAATGGGCGTTGTTTATCTTGCCAAAGACCCCACAATTGGAAGAAATGTTGCTATAAAATGTATTCATATTCCTCAGGGCGTAGATGAAGACAAAGTAAAAGAATTTAGAGAAAGATTTTTAAGGGAGGCAAGGGCTGCCGGAGTGATGAGCCATCCCAACATAGTTACCGTTTACGAGGCAGATGAAGGTTCTTCAAACTATCCTCCTTTTATAGCGATGGAGTATATTGATGGAGAGACCTGGAACAAAAAAATAAAAAGGGGAGAAAAAGTCAATCCCGACAATTTATTTCCTTTTCTAAAAGAAATTGCCTCCGCTCTTGATTATGCTCACAAATTGGGAGTTGTCCACAGAGACATTAAGCCGGGCAATATAATTCAAACATCAGACAACAGAATAAAACTTATGGATTTCGGGATCGCAAAGGTTCCGACTTCAGAATTGACAAGAGAAGGACAGTTTTTGGGAACTCCTGCATATATGTCTCCCGAACAGGTTTTAGGAAAAGCGGTTGACAAAACCTGCGACCTTTTTTCTCTTGGAGTTGTCACTTATGAGATGATAAGCGGGAAAAAGCCGTTTGACGGAGAAGACATAGCGGTTGTTCTAAATAAAATTGTGAACGAGGAGCCTCAAGATATAAGAGAGCTTAATCCGGAAGTCTCAAAAGAGGCGTGGGCTATAATCAAAAAACTCTTGAAAAAGAAACAGGAAGAAAGGTATCAAAACGCAGAAGAATTAATTTCTGACATTGAGGCGTATCTCGCCGGGGCGCTTCCTCCCTATGCGCAGGAACTGGTAGAAAAAACAGTTCCTCCTTCAAATGCCACGGCGGTTAAATCTTCGTCCAAAGAAAAGCCTCTTCCAAAAGCAATGATATATTCTGTGGCGGCTGTTGTAATGCTTGCATTGATTGGAATAGCAGTTCTTGTTGGTGTTTTAATAAGAGAAAAAAAGAGATACGATTACACAGTCGTTCTTCCTGATGAAATAAAAAATGTTTCACCAAATCCTCCCCAAGAAGAAAATAAGAAGCCACAAGAAGAAATAAAAACAGTTGAATTAGACAAAAAGAGCGGCTTTGAACCGGAAAAACAGCCGCAGCAAACAGCAAAACAGCAGGAGAAGCCAAAACAAAAACCGAGAATTCAAGAAAATCCCCCGATCACAACAAATACCCAAAAAGAGAATCAAACTTCAAAACCAGTAAACAGCGCACCAAA
>JAAZNT010000440.1 GCA_012798145.1 Thermoanaerobaculaceae bacterium
TAACTGTAAGGTCAGATTTTCCAGCGGGCTCGGGGCTTGGCGGCTCTTCAGCGATTTGTGTCGCTTTGGCAAAAGTTCTTCTCGAAATTAAAGAGCAGAAGGAAAGCCCTGAAAGAACCGTTTCTGTTTTGAGGGATCTGGAAGCAAGAAATCTTCGAATTCCAACAGGAGTTCAGGATTTCTGGCCTGCGATGCTGGGCGGGGCGCTCGCAATTCATTACAAAGCAGGCGGCGATGATGTTGAATCTCTCGGACAATCGTTTCCTTTCCTTTCGGAAAGGATTGTTGTGGCTTATACAGGCAAATCGCATTTTTCAGCCGAAATGAATTTTGAACTTTACAGGAGTTTTCTTGAGGGGAACAAATCAGTAAAAAAAGCGATAGAAGGGGTTGCAAAGTCATCCTTTGAACTTTATTCAGCGCTGAAAAATGGAGATTTTGAAAAAGCCGGCGAAGCGATGCTTGAGGAATGGCAAAACAGGAAGAAACTTTCTCCAAAAATTAGTAGCAAAAAGATGGAGCAGATTGAAAAAGCGGCTCTTAAAGAAGGTGCGATCGGAGTGAAGGGATGCGGAGCAGGGGGCGGCGGCTCAATGGTTTTTATGGTAAAATTGGGGATGAAAAGGTCTGTTGAACTCGCCCTTAAAGAGTGCGGGGCGACAGTTTTAAGCGCTGAACCTGTGAACATCGGCGCTAAAGTTGAGGTGACAGGATGAACAGAGTTTTATTTTTTTCGTTTCTTTTCCTGCTCTTTGCGTTGCCATCATTTTGTCAAGAGGTTGTCGTTTTTGCAGACGACCGCTCTTTGACTGTAAAAAGCCACAGAGAAAAAGAGGGATTTGTTTATCTTCAACTTCCTGAAGGAGAAATTGCTGTTCCCAAAAAACAGATAAAGGAAATAAGGCAGGAAAAAGCTTCTTTTCAACCAACTTCAACTGTAGAACCAAAAGGGCTTTCACCAGAATTGCAGCAGAAACCTGCTATTTCAGACAGAAGAAAACCGCCTCAACTTCTTAGAAATGTAATATCAAAGAGCCAGCCGAACCCAAAGGTTGAAAATGAAGACGACGATGATGAAGCAGAAGGAGATGATGAAGATGATGACGATGATGCTGAATCACCTCCTCCGTCAGTTGAAGAGCAAAAACCCAGACCACTTATGCCAATGAAAATTGGTGATGCGCCCGGGTCTGAGAGAGCGCCGAGATTGGGTCCTGCTATACGAAAAAGATAGGTTATACCTGCATTGGCTGAAAAAAGCGCCTCTAAAAAAGGGTTTTTTAAAAAGTTAAGGGAGTTTTTTCAGGTTGCAATTCTTCCTATTCCCGCATATCTCTTTATTGTAATTTTAAGGATTACGCTCAGAATCAAATTTATCGGGACTGAAAATATTGAGCAGTTTGTTTCAAAAGGAAAAAATTACATTTTATGTTTCTGGCACGGTAGTCTCCTTCTTATGATTTACGCTTTTAAGGGCGAAAAAAGAACTTTTCTTGTTTCTTTTCATAGGGATGGAGAGTTGATTACAAAAGTAATTAAAAGGTTTGGCGTTGAAGCGACAAGGGGCTCATCTTCAAAAGGCGGGACAAAAGCGCTTTTAAGTCTTTTAAGAAAAGCCAAAAACGGCTATTCAATAGCTTTCACTCCCGATGGGCCAAAAGGTCCGGCAAGAAAAGCGCAAAGCGGAGTTGTTGAGCTTGCAAGACTCTCAAATCTTCCAATAATTCCAACAGCATTTTACGCAAAAAAATGTAAGAGATTAAATTCTTGGGACTCCTTTGTAGTTCCCTACCCTTTCACAAAAGCGGCTTTTTGTTACGGAGAGCCAATCTATGTAAAAGAGAAGGGCGTTAATTACCTTGCAAAGATTGAAGAATCCTTGGAA
>JAAZNT010000441.1 GCA_012798145.1 Thermoanaerobaculaceae bacterium
GCTTAAAGCAATTGAAAAATTGCTTTAATTCCTTGAATTTTTACGGCGGCATTGGTGCAGCCCCTCATCTTCCTTGCATTTTGCCCATTGGCGTCGGGACGCGCTTGGCTTCGCCAAGCAACCTTGTTCAACCTTCCTGCAAAATTTATTTTAAAAAAAACTCTTCCTAAAAAAGGCAGTCACTGCGAGATTATCTTCGAAGCGTTGACAAGCGAAGCAGTCTTCATCTTAAGGAAACCCCCTCTTTTTCTCCTCCTGAAATGGGGAGATTGGTGGTGCTCCTCATTTTCCTTGCATCTCACCCCCCAGCGCCTATGTGCACTTATCTTCCATTTTTCCTAAGCAATCCCTGATCGCTTGTCAAGTTTTTTTTATGACAAATCTGGGTTGAATTAAAATTGAAAGTAAGGAAAAGGCGGCGGTTATTAGCCGCCGCCTGCAAAGATTTATTTCTTTATCATCGGCTCAAGCGCTTTTATCGCTTGTTTCCACTGCTCTGCGTCATCGGCGTTTGGCTTCATCTTTAAATAGATTTTTAACTGCTCCACCGCGCCTGCGTAATCGCCAATTTGGGCGTATGCTCTTGCAAGTTCCCTGTGTGCGTCGGGATCGTTGGGATCGTCAGCAAAAGCGAGTTTGAAATATTCTATCGCTCCTTTGGCGTCTCCTTCATTGAGTTTTTCAACTCCTTTGTTATAATTTTCGGCGACTATTGTTCCGCCAAGCTCTTTGAACCTCTTCTTATACTTTTCGGAGTTTGCCTTGTCTCCCTTTTTCTGATAAAGGTCTGCGACTCTTCCAACCGCCTCTTTTTCCATATCGGAATTGGGGAAAAGTTCAAGGTATTTAAGGTAGGTTTCAAGCTCTTCGTCTGTTCTGTTCAGTTTCCCGAGACTTCTTGCTTTGATTAAAAGAACAACCTTCTCATTTGTTTTGTCTTCGCCGTTCAGGTATTCGTTCGCCTTCTCAATAGCGCCTTGATAATCCTCATTCTTAAAGAGTTCCTGCGCGTCTGCCGCTGGATTGGCAATAACTTCCTTTGTCTCCTGCATCACAAGGTCTTTTCTCATATCAAAGTCAAGTTCAACCATTTCAAGCATTTTAACTTTGATGATTTTTTGGACCTCTGGAAGTTCGCCCACTTTAACGCTTACAAGGTATCCTTCTGAAGAGAAGGGAAGACCAGCGTAAAGGTAAACGCCATCCTTGTCTGTTTTGATCTCATAGCGGTTTTGTGAATTTGATTTGTCAACAATCGTTACAGTGACATTCTCAACAGGCTTTCCATCGCGGTCAACAACTTTGCCTTTGAGCCCTTTAGTCAATTGTGAAAATGTGAAGAGAGGCATCAAGAGAAGGAACAAGATAATCAAATTTTTTTTGTTCATAGTTTCCTCCAGAAAATATTATACATCAACGAGTTCCTTTTAGAAAAGTTTTCAAATGCTTTGAGTATTTAGGAAGTTTATTAAGCGCCTTCGCCTCTATCTGTCTGATTCTTTCTCTTGTTACCGCGAAGGCTTTGCCAACTTCTTCAAGCGTATGCTCGCAGTCATAGCCAAGTCCAAATCTCATTTGGATCACTTTGGCTTCTCTTTCGGGAAGCTGGCTCAAAATCTGTCTTATATGGCTTTTCAAATCCTGATGGGTGACATGGTCAACGGGAGAAGGTATTTCCTGATCCTCAATGAAATCTCCAAGATGGCTGTCCTCTTCTTCTCCAATTGGCGTTTCAAGAGAAATCGGCTCTTGGGCGATTTTCAAAATTTTTCTCACTTTGGGAACGCTGATCCCCATTCTTGAAGCCACTTCTTCAGGCGTAGGCTCTCTTCCAACTTCCTGAACTATTGTTCTCATAGTCTTGAAAAGTTTGTTTATAGTTTCAATCATATGTACCGGGATTCTTATTGTTCTTGCCATATCAGCAATTGCTCTTGTTATTGCCTGCCTTATCCACCAAGTTGCGTAAGTTGAAAATTTGTATCCTCTTTTGTATTCAAATTTTTCAACCGCTTTCATCAGGCCTATATTTCCTTCTTGTATTAAATCGAGAAACTGGAGCCCTCTGTTTGTGTATTTTTTTGCTATGGAGACAACAAGTCTTAAATTTGCCTGAATAAGTTCATGCTTTGCTCTCTCCATATTCTCTTCGCCTTTTATTATCATTTCGGTGACATACTTTATATCTTCAGCGGTTGAGGACATATCGGTTTCAATTTGATTTATGCGCGATTTGAGTTCGTTTATCCTTTTCCTTTGATCCGAACGGGAGCTTCTGTCAGTTAATTTTTTAAGCCGCTTCTCCGCTCTTTTCAATTGCTGTTCCAATGCTTTTATTTCATAATATTTTTGTTTGAAAATCCCGATCATTCCATTTATTGTTTTTGGGTTTAATTCAAGCAGGCGGATTTTCTTGGTAAGTTCAACATAGCACCTGCTCAACTGCCATCTGATTCTCCTCGCCGCTTTTCCATCCGGGTTCTTTATTCTTCCAGAGTTTTTTGTGAGTTTCTCTATTTCTTTCTGTATGTCGGCGATTGAAAAAATTATCTCTTTCTGGTCTTCAAGTTTCTTTGCTATTTCCTCTTCTTCATCAAGGTCTTCATAGAAGTAAAAATATTCTTTTCCGCTTTCGGGATCGTTGGATATCTTTTCTCCGATTTCAAGGATTCTTTCCGCTGCAAACCTTGAACGGGAAAGCGCTTTTATCATCAATTTCTTTCCCCGTTCGATCCTTTTTGCGATTCTGACTTCTCCCTCTCTGTTTAAGAGCGCCGTCTGACCCATATCTTTAAGATACATTTTTACCGGGTCGGAAGTTTTGTCAAGGTCCGTCAAAAGGTTGAGGACTGGTGTTGCCTGCGGTTTCTCAGTTACAAGCGTGGTTTCTTCGTCTTCAAATTCGCTGCTTTTTTCGATTATCCCTATTCCCTCAAGTTCAAGAAGCTGGCAAAGGTAGTCTATCGCTTCTGGTGTCTGATAATCAGGAGGAAGAAGGTCGCTAATCTCTTCAAGGTTGATAAAGCCCTTCTTTCTTGCGTAACTCAAAATATCAAAAAGATCATCAAGTGTCTCATCAATCATCCTTGCTCTCCTTCAATTCTAATCTCATATTTTGAATGTTTTTTACATCATTTGCAATCATAGAAGACAACTCCCTGAAAATTATATCCGCAAGCTCGTTGTCGCCTCTTTTTTTTGCTTCTTTCAATTTCGCTGTAAGTTCTTGTCTTCTCCTGTCCAAAAAATCTTTTGTCAAAGAATATATTGCACCTTCAAGGTTTTTAATTCCATTTATTTCATGACAGGAATTATTAACAAAAGCAAGAGTTTTTAATTCCCTTTCGTCCGAAATCTCAACACCTTCCACAAGTTTCATAACAAGCGTAGAAGTTTTCAACGATTGAAGAATCTGTTTTGGCATTGAAAGAACTTTTTTAAGATAATCATTTTTGGCAGACAAAAGCGCCTTTATAATGAGTTGCTCGTCTTCTGGTATCTCAAATTCTTCTTCGTTAAGAAGTTCTTTTTCAACAGAATGAATTGTGCCCATTTTTTCAATTTTTTCTGTTATGAGACTTTTTTTCACTCCGGTTCGATCAGAAAGTTCGTTCAGATACGCCTCTCTTTTAATGGGATCTTTTATCTCGGCTATGTTCCCTGCGACTGCTTCAAGAAATCTGAGTTTTTCTTCGAGCGAAAAAAAGTTGCCTTTTGAGTATTGATAAAATATGAATTCAAGGAATGTGAGACTATTTTCAATTCTTTTCCTGTATTCCTCTGCGCCTATGGCTTTTATTGCCTCATCGGGGTCTTTTCCTTCGGGAATTAGCGCTACCTTAACATCAAGTCCCTGCGCCAACAGAATTGGAAGAGCGCGCTCCATTGCAGATTTTCCAGCAGTGTCAAAATCATAAACGAGAACCACATTATTTGTGTATCTTTTCAAAAGAGACGCCTGATTGGGAGTGAGAGATGTTCCTAAGGAAGCGGCGCAATTTTTTACTCCCCTTGAAAAAAGACTGAGAAAGTCCATATATCCTTCAACAAGTATTACTTTGTCTTCTTTTCTTATTTCTTCTTTGGTGAAATTAAGCCCATAAAGGAGCTCTCTCTTCCTGAAGACAGCAGTTTCTCTTGTGTTCAGGTATTTCGGCTCTTCTCCTATCAAAGTTCTTCCGCCGAAGCCAACGGTTCTGCCTTGAAGGTCAAAGATTGGAAAAACAAGACGCTCCCTGAAATATTCGTAATATTCGCCCTGCCTTCCTTCTTGAAGAACTCCGGCAGAGGCGCATTCGTCCTTTCTAAAACCCTCTTTCAAAAGAAGCGAGAAAAGTTTCCCCCTTTCGCCGGAATACCCCAAAGAAAGCTCTGAAACTGCTTCTTTGCTGATTTGCCTCTCTGAAATGTATTTTTTTACTAAGCTTTTTTCGCCTGCGTTTGAGAGGGAATCTTTGTAATATTTCAAACTTAAAGACAAGATTTGTATGATTCTTTCTCTTTGTTTGCCCTCTACTGTGGCTCTGGGGCTTTTGTCTCTTGAAAATTCTACTCCCGCTTTCCTTGCGAGAATAGAGACAGCCTCCTCAAAAGAGCATTTTTCTATTTCCTCAATAAATTTAATAATATCTCCCCCTTTATGACAGCCGAAACAATAAAAAAGCCCGCTTTCTGTATCAACAAAAAAAGAGGCGGTTTTTTCCTTATGAAAAGGGCAAAGGGCACTTCTCCTCCTTCCCCTTTGGGAAAGGCGAAGATAATCCTCATATACATTCATCGGCGAAACAAGCGCCTTTAATTCTTCTACTGTAGTTATCCTGTTCATACAACCTTAAGCGAATAATATAATATCTAAATTCAATTTATGCAACATTACTGTTTTATCCTTGCCAAAGTGGCGCCTTCGCCTCCCTGATTTTGGGGAGCGGCTTCAAAATTTTCAATTCTCTTGTCTTTCTTCAAATAATCCCTTACCGCCTTTCTCAACTTCCCCGTGCCTATGCCGTGAACTATCCTGACGGTTTCAACTCCGTCTCTGTAAGCCCTGTCAAGAAATATATCCAATTCTTCTTCCGCTTCAAAGACCGTTTTCCCTATCAGCATAATTTCTCTTACGAATTCCTTATTGAAAAGGTTTAAAGCGGACGGACTCGATTTTTTCTCTTGTGGTTCGCTTAAAACTTCAATGTCGCCAATGCCGACGATCATCTCTTTTCCGTCTTTTTCAAGGCAGATTCTATTTGCTTCCTCGTCAATTCTCACAACTTTTCCCTGAAAACCAAGCGGATAAACCTTAACAAAACTTCCTTCTTTTGGATAGATAAAACTTTTTATTTCCTTTATTTGTTCGCCAGCCTTTATTTCTTTCCCTGCTTTTTCAATGATGTTTTCCATAGATTTCTTTGATACTTTTCTTACACTCTGCCTGTTAATTTCCTTTTTCAATTCTGAAAGGAACTCTTCCCTCCATTTTGTCATAAGCGAAGGAAGGTTTCTTAAAATCTTGTTTTTCTCCTCAGCGAGAGATTTTGATTGGTTTTCTTTTTCTTTTAAGAGATTTTCAAGTTCCGACTCTTTCTTTAGGATTCTCTTTTTTGCCTCTTCAATCTCCTCGAGTTTCTTTTCAAAATCTGAAAGCAGCGTCAAAAGTTTTTTGCCCTCTTCGGGAAGTTCTTTTCTTGCGGATTCAATTATTTCTTTTGGAATGCCTGCCATTTCTGCCATATTCAGAGCCCTGCTGTTTCCTATAACTCCCATCTGAAGCAAATAGGTTGGTTTGTTTTCCTTTTCTGAAAAGCCGAAAGCTGCGTTAGCCATTTTTTTCTGAGATAGAGCAAAAACTTTTAGAGTTTCGTCGTGGGTTGAAAGAAGAAGAAACCCCCTCTTTTTATGAAGATAGTTTATGACTTCCTTCACAAGAACAGAGCCTTCAGTCGGATCAGTTCCGGAGTTAAGCTCATCAAGAATAATAAGAAACGGTTCTTCAACATTTTTAAGTTCATCGGCAAGGTGTTTCATTCTTGCTGTAAATGTTGAGGAATCTTCGGAAATAGACTGCGGGTCTCCTATTATTCCAACAATTGATTTAAAGACAGGAAATAAGCTTCCCTCTTTTAGCGGAAGAGGAATGGCTGACTGGTTCATCAGCGCCAAAAGTCCTACCGTTTTTAACGCGACACTCTTTCCGCCTCCGTTTGGACCGCTCAAAACGAGAGTTTTTATTTTGTCTAAAGATAGTTCAAGACTTAGCGCTCTTGCGCCTTTCTTGGGTTTTTCTCCAAAGACTTCCTCTCTTAAATCGTTGAGGTCCGGGATAAGAAATGGATGAAACCCCTCTTTGATGATAAGATTGCTTCCTTTTTCTGAAATTTCCGGGAAAATTCCTTTATATTTTTTCCCAAAACGGGCTTTGGCAAGGATCACATCAAATTGTTCTATTGTTTCAAAAGCGTTTTCCAATGATGGAGCAAGTTCTCTTACTTCATTTGTAAGTTCAATGAGAATCTTTCGTATTTCTTCTCGTTCCTTAGATTCAAATTCTGACAGAACATTGTTGAAATCAACCGCCTCAAACGGCTCAAGATAAACTGTTGTCCCGGTTGACGAGGTGTCAAGTTGAATTCCTTTAATCATATTTTTCTTTGAGGCAAGGACAGGAAGGACAAGTCTTCCGTTTATCACTGTCGGGGAAGTTTGAGAAAACGCTCCTCCACCTGTTTTGTCCATTATTTTCTTTAAAAGAGATGAAGTCTTAATAAGCGCCGATTCTTTCTCTCTTCTCAAATTGAACAATTGGACGCTTGCGGTATCGGCTATCTCTCCTCTCTCGTCAAAAACTTTGTCAAATTTGTTTTTAAGCGCCAAGAGTTGTTCATCGTCATAAAAAATTTGAAGAAGAGTTTCTTTAGGCGAGGTTTTGTCTTTCAGCCATTTTGAGAGGCGCCAATAGACCGACAAATTGTGTTTAAGAGCCCTGAAAGATTCAAGAGGAAGGAAAAGCCCCTCTGGAGCATATAAGGGAACTCTTTTGTATCCCTCAAAGGAGATTCTTCCCTGAAGCGCTTCTCCTCTTTCCCATTCAACTGTCTCTTTTTGAGCGGACAAAACCTCTTTTTCATCAAAAAGCGGAATTATAGAAAGACAAAGATTTTTGCCCTCTTCGGATGTTGCGCAAAAAGAGAGAAGGGAAAGAAGCCTCTGCCATTCAAGGGCACAAAGGCTTCTAATATCCATCCTATTTACATTCTCCTAAGCGTTGAATCTTCTTTCCTGAGCAAGTTTCTTTAGAAGTTTCTTTCTTGCGGCTATAGCCTTCTTCTTTCTTTTTACTGAAGGTTTTTCGTAATGCTGTCTTTTCTTGAGTTCAGAGAGGATGCCCGCTTTTTCACACTTGCGCTTGAAACGCCTTAAAGCGCCTTCAACGGTTTCGCCATCTTTAACAACGACCAGCGGCATTATTATCGCCTCCTCTCTTGCCTGTAGGCATTGCCCAAAAAAGGGCAATTTTTTATACCATAAACGCATCAATTTGTCAAATTTCGAAAAGAATTTGTGTCTTGCCAATATGATAATGTCCCCAAGTGGCCAAAATAGAAATGTCCCCTAAAATGGTTAAGGAGGACTTAACCATGAAGGAGATAAGAATGAGCGAGAAGGAGTTAAAGAGAGTTGAGGCAGTAGAAAGGGTTATAA
>JAAZNT010000442.1 GCA_012798145.1 Thermoanaerobaculaceae bacterium
AATTCTACAGCTTAAAGCAATTGAAAAATTGCTTTAATTCCTTGAATTTTTACGGCGGCATTGGTGCAGCCCCTCATCTTCCTTGCATTTTGCCCATTGGCGTCGGGACGCGCTTGGCTTCGCCAAGCAATCTATGTCAACCTTTTCTGCAAAAAGTTTTTCTATAAAAAATTTTTTTTATTATGAACTCCTCAGAGGTTTCCGCTTATGGTAACCCCTCCTTTGTCCTCCCCCGAAATGGGGAGATTGGGGGCAGCCCCTCGTCTTCCTTGCATCTCACCCCGCAGCGCCTATGTGCACTTATCTTCCATTTTCCCTAAGCAATCTCTGAACGCTTGTTAAAATTTTTTTAATGACAAATCTCGGATAAAAATTAAAATCTTTCATCAATAAAATTTGTAATTTGTGTTTTAATTTCAATAGTTGCAACTTAGGTTATAATATCCAATTATGATGGTTGATTATGGCGCTTAAGTTTGAGATTGAAAAGAGATTTGAAAAAAGCCGTCTTGGAAAAATAATCACAAGCAGGGGGGTTGTTGAAACTCCAAACTTTATGCCGGTCGGCTCAAAAGGCGCAGTAAAGGGGATATCGGTTCCTCTTTTAAAAGAGGCGGGAGCACAAATTATTCTTTGCAATACCTTCCACCTTTATTTAAGACCCTCATCAAAAACAATTGAAAAACTTGGGGGGTTGCACAAATTTAGCGGTTGGGATGGACCCATTCTTACAGATTCTGGTGGTTTTCAGGCGTTTTCTCTTGCTCCGTTAAAAAAAATCACAGAAGAGGGAATAAAATTTAGTTCTCCGACTGACGGTCAAAAAATCAACCTCACTCCAGAACTCGCTATAACAATTCAGGAAGAATTGGATGTTGATATCGCTATGGTTTTAGACCACCTTCCCTCTGGAAAATCAACCAAAAAAGAGCAGGAAATTGCAGTAAAAAGAACAACAAGGTGGGCGGAAAGGTGCAAAAAAGCGCTAAAAAACAGCAATATCTCTCTTTTTGGGATAGTTCAGGGCGGAATTTTTGAAGATTTAAGGGAAATTTCTGCAACAGAGTTAAGAGAAATAGGATTTGACGGATATGCCGCAGGCGGATTTTGCGTCGGAGAAGATAAGGAAGGGTTTAAGAGAGTTGCCCAATACACTGCAAAACTTCTTCCAGAAGACAAACCAAGATATTTAATGGGCATTGGAAAACCACAGGATTTAGTAGATGGCGTCTTGTGGGGATACGACTTGTTTGACTGCGTTCTGCCGACAAGAAACGCAAGGAATGGCCAGTTGTTCACTTCAAAAGGGAAGATCACAATCAAAAGGGCAGAATATAAAGAGGACTCTTCTTCGCTTGATTCTGAATGCAAATGCTACACCTGCAGAAATCTTACAAAAGCGTATTTGAACCATCTTTTCAGAGTGAACGACCCGACATATGTTCTCCTTGCAACAATCCACAATATAACCTTTTATCTAAACTTAATGAAGCAATTGAGAGAAGCGATAAAATCAGAAAAACTTGAAGAAATCTGCCAAAAAATTAAAGATTTTTACCCCGATTGATTTCATTTTGGTTGTTTTTGTCGTAAAATAAAATATGGCAAAAATTTTAATAGTTGACGACGAACGGGGAATAAGAGAAGTTTTAACTTCTATTCTTCAAAAAAAAGGTTACGAAACGAGCTCTGCGGGAGACATAAAATCTGCGGAAAACCTGCTATTAAATGAAAATTTTGATGTTGCCCTTGTTGATATGCTTCTTCCCGATGGAGACGGAAAAACTTTAATTCCTCTTGCTCAAAAGAAACTGACCAATGTTGTGATGATTTCAGGACACGCAACACTTTCTTCGGCAGTGGAAGCGGTGAAAATGGGCGCTTTCGATTTTCTTGAAAAACCTCTTGACAGAGAAAAAATATTGATTGTCATCCAAAACGCTTTAAGAGAAACTGAACTAAAAAGAAAAAGCGAACCGCAAATTGTTTTCGTTTCTCAAAAGATGAAAATTGTTCTTGAAATTGCCGAGAAATATGCCCGTTCAAAAGAGCCGGTTCTTATTTTGGGAGAAACCGGCTCCGGGAAAGAAATCCTTGCAAGATTCATCCACAGGTTGAGTTCAAACTCAAAAGGTCCTTTTGTGGCTGTAAACTGCGCGGCAATTCCTTCTGAACTTGCAGAATCGGAACTTTTTGGACATTCAAAAGGCGCTTTCACAGGAGCGGTTGAATCAAGAAAGGGGAAATTTCTGAGCGCGGACGGCGGAACGCTTCTTCTTGACGAAATAGGCGACCTTCCCTTTGCGCTTCAGGCGAAACTTTTAAGGGTGATAGAAGAGGGAAAAGCAACACCGGTGGGTTCTGACAAGGAGGTAAAATTAGATGTGAGAATTTTGGCGGCAACAAACAGCGACCTTGAGGAGATGGCAAAAAAAGGCAAATTCAGAGAAGATTTATATTACAGAATTTCGGGCTTGAAGATTGAGATGCCACCTCTTAGAGAAAGAAAAGAAGATATTCCCGCCCTTGCAGAACATTTTCTGAAAGAGGGGTGTCAAAATGAAGGATGGGAATATATTGAACCTCCAAAGCACTTTTTTGAAAAACTCAAAGAGTTTGAATGGCGAGGAAACATAAGAGAACTAAAAAGAGAGATGACGAGATTGCTTCTTTTCAGCGAAGGAAAGTTAGATTTGAAAATTCTTGATGAGATAAAGGCGAAAAAAAGTGACTCAAGCGGGCTTAAAAATGCAAGAATTGAGTCGGAATCTCAAAAAATAATCGATGTTTTGAAAGAAACTAAGGGAAATGTCAAAAAAGCGACAGAAATATTGAAGATTTCAAGGTCAAATCTTTACGAAAAAATGAGAACCTATAAAATCAATCCAGATTATTTTCGAGAAGAGAAATAATTTTATTAAGTTTTTCGTCAATAGCGTCAAGTTTTGCCTGTAATCTGACAAAAGCGGGACCAAGAGTTTGCAGTTCCTCAACCTCTTTTATTATCTCATTGAAGTTTTCATCTTGAGATTCAAGGTTGTCAATTTTGCTTTGAAACCCTTCATATCTCTTTTGAATAGCATCTCTTATACTGCTTTGAGGCGCCACCATCGGGACTATTGAAAATCCTGTCGCCCTTTCCAGTTCTTCAATTCCTTCCATATCCATCGGATCCGACATCGCTACGAAAAGGCGGTCTTTTTCAAGTCTGACGGGGAGGGCTTCCAGACGCAAAGCCATTTCCTTTGGAATTCTTGCGAGAACTTTTGGCGTTATTTCGATGTTGTGAAGCGAAACACAGGGCATATCAAGCTGTTTTGAAAGGAAAGCGGTTAAAACATTTTCATCTATAAAATGAAGAGCAATAAGGGTGGAACCAAACCTTGTTCCAAGTCTTTTCTGTTCTTCAAGCGCTATTTTCATCTGAACTTCATCTATCAAGTTCGCCTCAAGGAGCAAATCTCCCAGTTTCGGTTTAGCCATAATAACCTCCTCAATTAGTTTATAACATATTATTCAAAAATCAAATTCTGGGAATAAAAAAAGCGAAAGGTTGTTTTATTTTGTGGAATCGTTATTTATTAGGAGGAGAGTATGAACGACAAACCGATGTCAGTGAATCTTGAAGAGCGCTTTCAATACGCAGAAAAAGGAATTGTATCAAAAACATTGTTCGACTCTCCCAAAATGAAAATAGTCCTATTTTGTTTTGAAGAAGGGCAGTCATTAAGCGAACACCAAGCCCCCTTCAGCGCCCAAATAGCTGTTCTTGAAGGCGAGGGTGATTTTCTTTTGGGAAACGAAATTTTCAAAGGAGCAAAAGGCTCATTGTTTGTTATGCCGGAGGGACTTGTCCATGCAATTAAGGCAACGAAAAAACTTTCATTTGTTTTGACTTTAGTTAAATGATTTAAAGGAGGAAAAAATGTTCTGTTTTCAGTGTCAGGAAGCTGCAAAAAATTTAGGGTGCGAAAGTTTCGGAATGTGCGGAAAAGACCAAAAAACATCAGACCTACAGGATCTTCTTGTCTATGTTCTGAAAGGAATTGCGATTTACGAAGAAAAACTCAAAGAATTGGGTGAGAAAAAAATTGTTAATTACGATTTTTTAATGGGCGCTCTCTTTGCGACGGTTACAAATGTCAATTTTGACGAAGAGCGCTTTTATTCACTAATTGAAGAGGCGATTGAGAAAAGAGATAATGTGCGAAAAAGATTTTTATCTCTTTACAAGATGAAGCAAGGAAAAGATTTTAATGAAACCCTGCACGACAGCGCTACTTGGAGGGGAAGCAGAGATTCTTTCCTCCAAAAAGCAAAGGAAGTTGGAGTACTTTCAACAGAAAACGAAGATGTTCGCTCACTGAGGGAACTTCTTATTTATGGATTGAAAGGAATAGCCGCTTATGCCCATCACGCCCTGATTTTTGGTTTTAGAAAAGATGAAATAGGCGATTTTGCAGTTGAAGCTCTTGCTTCAACAACCAAAAATCTATCTGTTGACGAGATGGTCAATCTTGTTATGAAAGCCGGGGAAACGGCAGTAGTGACAATGGCTCTTCTTGACGAAGCCAACACATCGGCATACGGAAACCCGGAAATAACAGAAGTAAATTTAGGCGTTAGAAACAATCCGGGAATTTTAGTTTCAGGACACGATTTGAGAGACATCGCTGAACTTCTTGAGCAGACTGAAGGAAGCGGGGTTGATGTTTACACCCATAGTGAGATGCTTCCCGCTCACTACTATCCCGCTTTTAAAAAATATCCTCACTTTGCGGGAAATTATGGTGGCTCTTGGTGGAGTCAAAACGACGATTTTGAAAATTTCAATGGTCCAATAATTATGACGACCAACTGTATAGTTCCTCTGAGGAAAAACAACACCTACCTTGATAGATTTTACACTACCGGACTTGCAGGCTACAAAGGAGCAAAACATATTCCTGACAGAAAAGAGGGCGGGAAAAAAGATTTCTCACAAGTTATTGAGCAGGCGAAAAAATGCGCTCCCCCAAAGGAAATTGAAAAGGGAAAAATCGTGGGAGGATTTGCCCACAATCAAGTTTTTGCCCTTGCCGATAAAGTTGTAGAAGCGGTTAAATCGGGTGCTATTAAGAGGTTTATAGTAATGGCGGGATGCGACGGAAGGCAGAACTCAAGAGAATATTTCACCGAAGTCGCAAAAAATCTGCCAAAAGACGCTGTGATTTTGACTGCGGGATGTGCAAAATACAGATACAACAAGCTTCCTCTCGGAGACATAGGCGGAATTCCAAGAGTTCTTGACGCAGGTCAGTGCAACGACAGCTACTCTCTTGCATTAATTGCCCTGAAATTGAAAGAGATTTTCGCCTTAAACAACATAAACGACCTTCCTGTTTCTTACGACATTGCTTGGTATGAGCAGAAAGCAGTTGCAGTACTCCTTGCTCTTCTTTATCTTGGAGTTAAAGGAATTAGATTGGGACCCACACTACCTGCATTTCTTTCGCCAAATGTCGCAAAGGTGCTTGTGGAAAAATTTGACATAAAGCCCATAGGAGAAGTTTCTCAAGACATATCAGCAATGATGCAGGGAAATTAAAAGTCTGCGTTTTGGATTAAAATGATAGGATGAAGCATAAAGTCAAAAGTGACAGGCAGAAAAAAGATTGCTGATTTTTAATTTGTCACTTTTGACTTTGCTTCTTTAATGCCACAATCCATTTTCCCACAAATTCTCCTCTTTTGGCTTTTTGTTGCAATTTTTAATTTGTTAATAGAATAAATTTTACTAACGACTTTCATTGTCAATAGAAGATAAAATGGAAGATATTCAACCAGAAAAACGGCAGGCAGTTTGCCTTCGGCAACCTGAAACATAATCAAAAATCTTCGTACAAAACTTCCTTTTTCCCCAATCAATCTCTAACCGCTTGTTAAAGTTTTTGTAATAACAAATCGGGGTTAATTTTCATTTTGACAAAGGCGGAGGTTAAAGGGAGGGTTTTTGTGTCATTTTTGGCACATTTTTGCTGCGCACGGTTTCATGCGCGCGTTGCATAAAGCTTCCCAACTGTTGCAGAATCGTTCCCAACTGTTGCAGAATCGCTCCCAACTCTTGCAGAATCGCTCCCAACTGTTGCAGAATCGTTCCCAACTGTTGCAGAATCGCTCCCAACTCTTGCAGAATCGCTCCCAACTGTTGCAGAATCGTTCCCAACTCTTGCAGAATCGCTCCCAACTCTTGCAG